>CAZPEK010000038.1:0-14829 GCA_964585555.1 uncultured Leptospirales bacterium
GTTTCCGTGTTCGAAAAGCCAAAGTTCAGAGATTTCACCAAAGCATTAAGCGGAGATGAAAAAAAGTTTCTGGTTGCGGCATACTATGACATGATGCATGGTGATCAGCAACGGGGATTTGATTCACTGGTAGATTTTCTCAGACCATATAAGCTTGCAAAATGGACCCTGGTAACAGCAGGGCAGTATTATTACAAGCCTGCAAAAGAGGTCTTTGTCAAGCCGACAACCTGCAAGGGTATTATTGAACACTTTGAGCTTGAAGACCTTGTATATAAACCCCTGCCTGACTTCGCCTTCTATAAAAAATATAGAACAGCAATAAACAGAATGAAAAAAGAAACGAAAGAAATAAAGATAAAGGACAATGCAGCCTTTTCAGGATTTTTAATGATGACCCTGCCCAACAAATAAGCAGGATACCTCTTTACTTTTATCTCCGGGAACGTTCTCTACGCCACCCACCACCAAAGACACCATTAATATTGAACCAGCCCAAATCAAATACTCAAAACCCCCAGCCTCTATGATTGCATATAAAATTTTAGTTATTTTTATTGAAATTATATCCCCGGGAAAATAAAATATCAAAAAAATGGCAAATAACAATAACAGTCAATGCCTGCAGTGTGGAAAATGCTGCCTTGCCAACGTGTTCTCTTTCTTTACCGATGAAGACATGCAGCGTTGGAAAAATGAAAAGAGGGATGACATCCTTCAAGTAGTTGAACACTGGCAGCCGGTATGGGCCGGAGACCATCTTATCTCAGGTTCAACCGGGATGTATCTCCATGGGTGTCCTTTCCTGAAGTATATTGATGACCATACTGCCTGTTCCATTTACGAGACAAGGCCGAAGGTATGCCGGGAATACAAGCCCGGTTCATCTCGCATTTGCCCACTCTGGAGAGAGCCCTCAGATATATCCTGAAATTAAAACCATATGAAACAACACAGAGACGAACAATTCATGTCCCTTGCCATTGAAGAGGCCCTTCGTGCCGCGTCAGAAGACGAGGTGCCCGTCGGCGCCCTCATTGTTCATGATGACAAAGTTATCACAAAGGGGAGAAACCTCAATCGGCAGAAAAACAATCCCCTGCTTCATGCAGAGATGATTGCCATTGAAAGGGCCGCGGCGATTTTCAATAATGAGCGCCTCACAGACTGCACGCTCTATGTCACCAAGGAGCCCTGTGTCATGTGCGCAGGAGCAATTGTTCATGCGCGGATAACCCGCGTTGTCATAGGAGCCCGCGATTACCGGTACGGGGCCTGCGGAACAGTACTCTCTGTTTGCGGGAACAGTCTGCTCAATCATGTACCGGAAATTGAATTCAGCGTTCTCGAAGAAGAAAATGTAAAAGTTCTAAAAGACTTTTTCAGGGCTAAACGAAAATAAAGGGTTTATGGGCCGGGGAAAAGAAAAGCAGCCTGTATTATGATTTTTTCAGCAGCCCTAAAAATCCCTTTTTTTTAATATTCAGGGGACAGGCAACTACATCGGTTCCACTGATAACCCGATGCTCTATCTCGGCATTATAACTGCAGAGAACAGAATCAGAGACATGCTCGACATGGAATTCGCAGGCTAAACAATCAGTAATTTTCATAATTATTTCATCAACATGAATTTTTAATGAGAGAGAACGTAAAATCCCAACATCCCCTCTTTAAAGGTACACTTAACCCATTTAATTATGTCATATAGCACCGTAAAGGAAAAAATAAAAAAAATTTAAAAAACCTTCTAACTTTGTAACTTTAACTCTTCTGAACACTCACTATACATGTAACCTTTTGAACATGATTTTTTTCATAAGCTCCTCCATAATAGAAACCGCAGCACTGCTGCGGTTTCTTTTATTCCGGAACAACCCGGGGGCAAAAAGAAGCTTGAAAAATCTTGATGCATATCTTTTCTGTCTTGTTATCATAAAAACCCCCTGATAGAATAAACAGGAACATGAACATTTATAAAGCTACCAGAGCAAATATTGGATTTGCCGCTGATATAATCCGCGAAGGGGGCATTGTCTCTTTTCCAACGGAAACCGTATATGGTCTCGGTGCGGATATTTTTAATCCCGAGGCAGTGGTAAAGATTTTCGCCGCCAAGGAACGTCCCTTCTTTGATCCGCTTATTGCTCATATTGCAGAGCCAGAAGGGCTTCATGACCTGACCGAGTTCCACCCGGCAATGGTTTCCAGGCTGGCTGAAAAATTCTGGCCCGGCCCCCTTACCATGGTGCTCCCCAAAAAAAACAATGTCCCTGATATTGCCACCTCGGGCCTCCCGACTGTGGCAGTCCGTATGCCTGATCATCCGGTGGCGAGAGAACTTATCCGGTTAAGCGGTACAGCCATTGCCGCCCCGAGCGCCAACCCCTTCGGGTATCTGTCTCCTACGAGCGCCGAGCATGTTGAACGCTACCTGGGAGACCGGGTTCCCATGATAATTGACGGAGGAACCTGTACTGTCGGCGTTGAGTCTACTATTATCAAGGTAGAGGAAGGAAGGACAATCCTCCTGCGGCCCGGGGGCATAGCCATTGAAGACATTGAAACAATAACAGGCCCCCTTGTATATGAAACCAATGAGAAAAATAACCCTGAAGCCCCGGGGCAGCTTCCCTGGCACTATTCCCCGGAAAAAAAGCTTCAAATTGTTCCCGACATTAATGATCTTCATACCATTGAAAATGATGCGGCTTTTCTGCTTTACAAAAATAAATCTCCCGCTATACTCAGGAACATACCGAAAGCCCTTATCGCCTTTCTCTCAGAAAGCGGTGACCTTACAGAAGCGGCTGCAAATATTTTTGCAAAGCTTCACTATCTCGATCGGCTGCCGGTAAAAATCATATACGCCGAAGCGGTTCCCGAAGAAGGCCTCGGGAGAGCAATAATGGACCGTCTGTTGAAGGCGTCAAAAAAGTACCAGTCAGGAGAATAATTGTATGAAGACATCAGCCATGTTCAAGGAAGGGGCACGGAAAACCGGATCTTTTGCCAGGGGATTCACGGCAAATTTTTCTTCCCTCAATCTCCTTTCAAAGCATAAGGGCCTCATCGTTTATTTTATTGTTCCCTTTATCATTAATATTTTTCTCTTAACGGGTCTTCTCTATTTTTCTTACACCTTTATCAAACCATGGATCTACGGGTTTATTGATGGAAGCAGCTGGCTCTACGAAGTCCTTCGCTGGATCCTGGCGCCCCTCCTTTTCATGGCCCTTGCCATTATCACTGTTCTTCTTTATTCTATTACCGGCAATATAATCACCGCGCCTTTCAATGACTTCCTTTCATACAGTATTGAAGTAAAGGAAGCCAACCTGACTTTTGACGAACCCTTTTCCATGAAGGTACTGATTGCCGATATAGTCAGGATTACCCTCAATATTATTAAAATGCTTGTTATACTGATTATAATTAACCTGTTTCTTCTGGTATTAAATTTTATTCCCGTTATCGGAAGTATTCTTTATTCAATTCTCAGCTTCATGACCAGCACCTTCTTTTTCGGTTTTCAGTTCTTCGACTTCCCCCTTGAACGAAGAAGATATGATTTTAAACAAAAGCTGAAAATAGCATGGCGCTATAAATTTATGACCATGGGCCTGGGAACCGGTTTCATGGTGGTTACTTTTATTCCGATTCTCGGATTTCTTGGCCTCAATATGTCTACCATGGGGGCCACGGTCCTCTTTCTTGAGCACATCAGGCCGACCCTGAAGCTGGCTGCAAATGAGCAGGCCCTGCTGCCGGAATAACGCACTCTCTCAAAGGAATAGTATAACCGTGACAAAGAAAGGACTCTTTATCGTCATCGAAGGTATCGATGGTTCGGGAAAATCGACCCAGGCATCGCTCCTTCAGCAGCACCTGACCAATTCAGGCCGGGATGCCCTCCTCAAGGCTGAGCCTTCAACCGGACCGTGGGGGCAAAAAATCCGTGAGATCCTCGGGGGAGACCGGGTGCCTCCCGCAGAAGAACAGCTCAAACTCTTCCTTCTCGACCGTGCAGATGACACTGAAAAAAATATTCTTCCGGCCCTCGCAAAAGGACAAATCATGATCCTGGACCGGTATTACTTTTCCAACGCCGCCTACCAGGGAGCAATGGGACTCGACCCGCAGTTTATACTCGAAGAAAACAGAAAGCAAAACTTCCCTCTCCCCCACCGGGTTTACTTTATAGATATACCCGTTGAAACAGCCCTTGAGAGAATCGGCAGGCGAAACCGTAACAGCAGCAGGGATATTTTTGAAAAGGAAGAATTTCTTCAAAAAGTCCGCACCATATATCTTTCCATGGAACCAGAGGGCCTGGTTATAATTGACGGGAATGATACACCGGAAGCAGTCAGCAGCCGAATTACAGCAGACCTTCAGGCAGCATTTCCCGAACTGACTATTTAATCTCAGCACGAGGAACAACATGAACAGAATAAAACTGGTCTTCCTTTCAGTACTCTTTATATGTATCTTTACCGCTGCGGCATCGGGAAGTCCCTTCGACATCTACCCGGACCTTCACTCAGGAAGCTACTCCCGGGGCCCCTTTGCATCCCTCCAGAATCCTGTTTTTTCAGCAGCAGACGGAGACACGCGGTTTGCCTACCGCTTCATGATCAGCGACAATGAAAAAGACGGCGCCCATCTACTGATGCTTCGACTCCTCGGCATTTCCTTCACCTATGGTTACTTTGACACCCTGTACAACAGCGACCTGAAAACCATGGATAAACCCGGCAGCAGCTATTTTAACCTGAACAAGGGCTTTTTCTTTTACGATATGATCGGCTTCGGTGTCGGCTACTCGATGGCAGAGGGAGACAATGCGGCCTACGACAATTACCAGGGGTGGTCCTTCGGGTTTCTTCTTCGCCCCATCGCCTTCATGTCCCTCGGTATTGCCTTCACTGATGTGGGCGCAAAAATCGGAGGAGCATCTCTTCCCCACCGGGAAACCTATTCCCTCTCCCTGCGCCCCTGGACCCATCATGTAACCCTTTCATTTGACGCCGTCAGGGAAGGAAGTGAAGGCGTTAAAAACATGGACTATTTTATTGGAACGGAAGTAATCTTTCCGAAAGAAATATCTCTCTATTTCAAAACCGATATCAACTGGAATATGCGTTTCGGCGTCTCAATGCCCCTTCACTTCACATCACCTCGAAGCAGCACAATAATGCTCGATTACTACCGGACCATTTCATCAGGGAAGGAACTCAACAGTATCGGTTTCTCTATTCCATTGAAAGAACTCCCGAAATCACTCTCCTTTCCCATGGGAGAAACCCTCCTGGTCATCAACCTGAACCGAAAAATTCTTGAACAGGAACAGGGAGGCTTTTTATCAAAACGGAAAATCACCTTTACTGAAATTATTTCCGGCCTCAGAAAGGCCCGAAAAGACAGAAACATCGACGGTATCGTTCTCCGCATTGAAAAAGCGGGACTCGGTTTTGCCCAGGCCCAGGAGATACGAGATGAACTGGCTCTCTTTAAAAATACCGGAAGGCCCGTCTATGCCATCATGAAAGACGCGGGAAACCGGGAATACTACCTTGCCTCGATTGCTGACCGCATCTACTTCACCCCGAACAGTACCTTTAACCTGACAGCCCTGAGCGCCCGGGTCTATTTTATCAAGGACCTCCTTGATAAGGCCGGCATAGAGATGGAAGAAGTAAGACATGGAAAATATAAATCAGCGAATGAAACCTTCACCAGAAGTCACCTCTCACCTGAAGCCCGGGAAAACCTCGAGAGTCTTGTAAAAGACCTGAACAACCAGTACCTTTCAGATATTAAAAAGGATCGTTCTCTAACAGATCAAACTATTGCCGCCCTTTTCAAAGAAGGAATCATCACCCCCGAAGAAGCGCGCAAACGGGGCTTCATCGACCGGGTCATGTATGACAAGGAAGCCTTTGAAGATATCTCAAAATCTATGGTGCCGGTCAACTTCACCAGCTATATTCAAAGAAATGACCACCAGCACCGCTGGGGTATCCACCCCGCCATAGCGGTTGTTCATGTCACAGGAACCATCATACGGGGAAAATCTTCCAGCGGTTCCTTTGCTGCCACAACGGGAGACCGGAGCTATAAAAAACATCTCGCCCAGGCCTTTGGCAATCCCGCAGTCAGGGCGGTCATTATACGCATTGATTCAGGGGGCGGCTCTGCATCAGCATCGGACTACATGCTGAAATATCTCATGGACCTGAAAAAAGAAACCGGCAAACCGGTTATCTTCAGCGTCGGAAACATCGCCGCCTCGGGAGGATATTATATCGCCTCTACCGGCGACCCGGTCCTGACAAGCCGCGGAACCATTACCGGATCAATTGGCGTCATTTCGGGCAAACTGAACCTTGAAAAAATCTACAAAAAACTCGGGGTCAACCGTGATGTCATAAAGCTCAGTGAATTTGCTGATATTTTTGACGAATCACGAAGCCTGACTGTCCGTGAACGGGAAGTTCTTCAAAGGGGAACAGACTTCATCTATGACCTTTTTACCGGTGTTGTTATGAAATCGAGAAAACTGACTGAAAAAGAAATCTCTGAACGCGCTGAAGGAAAAGTCTTTACCGGCTCCCAGGCGGTCACACAAAAACTCACCGACCGTATTGGGGGAATATCCGCGGCCATTGAACTTGCCCGTACAATGGCGGGCATAAAGTCACAGCACCGCATCCTTCTCTATCCATCGGGTGATTTTTCTCTCAGAGCACAATTCGAAGACGATGATGTCAGGGCAATGCGGGGTCTTTTTAAAACATTTTTCAGACACGTTGACCCGGCTGCCCTCTCGGATGAACGGTTTATCTATAAACTTCCCTACAGGATTGAAATAAAATAGCATGAACGGCCCCCCCCTGTACAGCAGCGTTTTTTCCATTGAAGAAAAAATGAATTTTTTTGGGAAAAACCGCATTCCCTTTCTCTTTGTCATCAGCTATGATAAAAATGAAGGCACCGTTCTTCCTCTCACAGAAATTCCCCCGGGTATTTTTTATGATGTTAACGGCATAAAAAACTTTCAAGAAAAGAAAAAAGTATCGGGGGGAAGTACGGGCTCCCGAAATCCGGTCTCCTTTCATACATACCGGGCCGCTTTCGACAGCGTAATCGATGAAATAGTAAAAGGAAACAGTTACGTGGCCAACCTGACCTTCCCGACTGAAATACATCCTGATATTTCACTTAAAAATATTTTCATGAAAGCCCGGGCTCCTTTTAGACTTTTTTACCTCGACCAATTTGTCACTTTCAGCCCTGAACGTTTTGTCTCCATCTCGGGAACCCGAATCGAAACTTTCCCCATGAAAGGAACCATAGACGCCTCCCTCCCTGGAGCAGATGAAACAATCATCAATAACGAAAAAGAGATGGCAGAACATGTAATGATTGTAGACCTTCTTCGCAATGATCTTTCCATGGTGGCACGAAAGGTGCAGGTTGACCGGTTCAGATATATTGACCAAATAACCACAAGCACAGGCCCCCTTCTCCAGGTGAGCTCACAAATATCAGGTTCCCTCGACACAGACTGGCACCGAAGTATCGGGACTCTTATGATGAACATCCTCCCTGCCGGTTCGATAACTGGAGCCCCGAAAAAAAGTACTGTCGAAATACTTCAGCGCATTGAGCCTGACAACCGGGGATTTTACACCGGGGTCTTTGGTGTTTTTACCGGTACGGAACTCGACAGCGCTGTCATGATTCGTTTCATCGAAAAAGAAAAAGAGACATCACGGTTCAGAAGCGGCGGGGGCATCACCATTGACAGCAGACCGGAAGATGAATACCGGGAACTCTTACAAAAAGTCTATCTTCCTTTTTGACAGGAATACTGTTTATGAGAAAAAAAATCCAAAACAATAACCCGATTCTCGTAGAGACCCTTCGCATTGACCGGGGAGAAATTCAAAATATTGATTTCCATAATGGCAGAATGAACCGGGCGCGCCGTGACCTTTACTTCCTTTCCGATTCAATAGACCTGAGGGATATCATTGTCCTGGTCCCCGGGGGAACCCACCGGTGCAGGGTAATCTACAGTGACCGGGTGCATCGGATTCATTACCTTCCCACGGTAAAACAAATCAGAAAAACTTTTCGCTTCGTCACCAGCGATATTGATTACCCCTACAAGTACCTTGACCGAAGAGACATTGAGAAACTTTTCAGAACAAAAGGAGCCTCTGATGACATACTGATTGTCCAAAACGGGCTGCTGACTGACGCATCGAGCTCAAACATAGCTTTTTTATATCATGATCACTGGATAACCCCGGCGACTCCTCTTCTCGAAGGAACAACCCGCCAGAGGTATCTTGAGGCAGGGATGCTCAGAGCAGGGGATATTACTCCCGGGAATGCAGAAAAATGTAAAAAAATGGCACTGATGAATGCAATGATAGATTTTGAAATAATTGAAAATCCTTTTTTTACCAGGTAAAGTATCCGGAAAAGAAAGGGGATATTTGTATTGACAAAACCAATTCATCCATCCTATTATTAAAATATTATAAAATCAAAGAATACAGGTAATCCAATGAAGGTACTTATTGTCAATAACACGCAGTCTGCTTTTAAGGCCATCAACCAGTCGATTAATGATCCAAAAATCAAGTACTTTGTCTCAGAAAAAGCATCAAATGTTATCGATGACATTAAGATTGAAAAACCCCAGATAGTGCTGATCAACTGGACGGGCCGTGACCTGGATGCCATTGAGATATGTAAAAAAATACGCCGATTGAAACTCTCGAACTATGTATATGTTATCGTTATCTCAGCCCGGGAAAAAGAGAGTGATATGGACCGCATCATAGCAGCCGGGGCTGACGATTTCATCTTTAAACCCTTCGGGAAGGAAGATCTTTCTCTCCGTGTTGCCGTTGCGCGCAAGGCTATCAAACGTGAAGAAGCATTGCTGAAATCTAAAAAAAAGCTCATGAAACTCGCAAAGGAAGATCCGGTAACCGGTCTCTTAAACCGGCGGTCACTCCTTGATGAAGCCCTCAATGAGATGAGACGCGCCTCCCGTGAAAGAAAATTCACCTCTGCCCTGTTTCTCGATGTCCTCAATCTTAATGGGGTTATTAAAAATGAAGGACAGGTCAAAGGGAATGCCCTTCTCCTTGAATTCAGTAAATATCTGAAGCGGGTCTGCCGTGGCTACGACAAGCTGGGGCGCTACAGCATTTCACAATTTTTAATATTTTTGCCCGATGCAGAAGTAAAGCAGGCTCAAAAACTTGGCCAGCGGATTATCGAAGGCCTTCAGGCTGGAGTCACGGTCGGCGGGATAAAGACAGAAATTGACTGTGTGCTGGGGATATCTCAAATGGCTCCGGAAGATATTGCCAAACATACGGTAATTGATGACATCCTCGTCAATGATGTACTTCTTGATTCCCTGATAAAGCGTGCTGAAAACGCCATGATTTCCGCCAAGGACAGCAATAAATCAATTGCTGTCTTCAGTTAGTTTATTCAGGAAGTTTAATACTTTTGCCCAGGAAACGGGGTTGTTTTTCCGTCAGGTACAAATCGACAAAGGCCTTTGCCCGGGCAAAGATTTCCCTGGTTCGGGTACTAAGCGACGCCGGGGGATCGACTCCCTGTGCATTAAAACCGATTGCGTCTATTTCAAAATGACGGGCAATGTAAACGGCACGTTCGTTATGAAATTTTTGTGATATTACGGTAAATGACTGCTGTTCAAAAATCCGTTTACATCGAACCACTGAATCCAGAGTTCTGAAACCCGCATAATCGAGGTATATGGCCGATGCGGGTATCCCCTTTTCAAGAAGAAACTTCTTCATGCTTTCCGGCTCATTATAATTTTTCTGCCGGTTATCACCACTGGCAATTATATATCTTATTTTTCCCGTCCGGTAAAGTAATGCTGCCGCTTCCATCCGGTATAGAAAATAAGGATTCAGTTCTCCCTTTTTAATATACTTGCTGGTTCCGAGAAGAAGGCCCGCCTTTCGAAAAGGCACATTTTCAATTTTACTGTAAAGGAACCCCTTTGACGTACCGGCAATAATAAAGTCAGATACCGCCAGGCCTGTAGAAAAAATCAAGAGCGGTAATAAAAAAAGTAATGCAATACGTAAAAAATATCTGCGTTTCATGTTCCGTTTCTATAAATTATGATAGAGAACTCCCCAGCAGGGGAACTATACATTCTCCTTAAGTTACTATAGAACAGATAACGATTGAGGCTGGCTGAGTCAAGGTTTTTGTGTATATTATGGATGGATTTTTATCGTGTGACCGGCTCCGTAAGAAACAAAACCGGTCACACGACAGAGTGTCAACCGATTGCAGGTTTACCCCGTTCTCCAGTTCTAATTCGAACACAATCTTCAAGGTCCATTACAAATATCTTTCCATCACCGACATCGCCTTCATAGGCACCCTTTGTTATCGCCTCAATAGTCGGTTCGAGGTATTCTTCATTCACCGCAACCTCTATTTTTATTTTTCTTAAAAGGTTATCAACTTCTTTTACACCCCGATAAATCTCAGTCACACCTTTCTGCCTGCCGCAGCCAAGAGCATCAACAACTGTCATTAGATGAACTTCAGCCTTTTCAAGTTCAGCCTTGACATCTTCAAGTTTATGGGGACGAATTACTGCTATTACATATTTCATAGTTTACTCCTTCTGTTCATATTTAGTCGATTAGGGTATAACCTGTTTCCTGATGCTGAGTCAGGTCGAGGCCGATATTTTCTTCGCGTTTTTCGACACGGAGTCCAACTACCTTGTCAACAAATTTAAAAATAACATATGTTCCAATGGCAGAAAATACAATTGCTACTACTACCGAAATAAACTGAACCCAGAGCTGCTTCGGATTGCCATACAACAGGCCGTCACTACCGCCAATTGACTTTGTAGCAAAGATTCCCGTGGCCAGGGCCCCAAAGATACCTGCTATCCCGTGGACACCGAAAACATCCAGTGAATCATCATAGCCAAATTTTTCTTTTACATACATAACAAAGATAAAGCCAAGCAGGCTGCCTCCGGCTCCGATTATAATCGCCGCCATGGGTGTAACAAAGCCTGCAGCTGGTGTAATGGCAACGAGTCCCGCGACAACACCGGTTATCAAGCCAAGGAGTGTCGGCTTTTTATTTATCACCCAGTCAAGTATCATCCATGTACTTGCTGCTGCTGCCGCTGCTGTATTAGTATTAAGAAATGCCGAAATCGTCTGGTTATTCACTCCAAGGGCGCTGCCGGCATTAAATCCGAACCAGCCAAACCAGAGAAAACCTGCTCCCAGTACAGAGAAAGGAAGATTATGAGGAGAACTTCCCATACCTCCACCACATCGTTTGCCAAGCATCAGGGCAAAGACAAGTGCTGAAATACCTGCTGTAATATGAATTACCGTGCCGCCGGCAAAATCGAGGGCTCCGAGATCAGCAAGCCATCCGCCGCTTCCCCATACCCAGTGAGCCATGGGATCGTAAATCAGTGTTGACCAGAGAAGAGTAAAGAGGAGAAAACCTGAAAATTTAATCCGCTCAACAAAGGCACCCACGATCAATGCAGGGGTAATAACGGCAAACATCATCTGAAACATCATAAAAAGCTGATGAGGAATAGTCTGTCCTTCAAGGGGTTTCATAGTTACATTAGCGAGACCGACAAAGTCAAGCCCCCCGATAACACCCCCTATGTCAGGACCAAAGGCAAGACTGTATCCAAAGAGTACCCACTGCAGGGAAATAATCGAAAGTATTATCATTGATTGCATCAGAACAGAAAGGACATTCTTTTTTCGAACCAGCCCTCCGTAAAAAAATGCAAGGGTCGGTGTCATCAACATGACGAGAGCTGTTGCAATCAGCATCCAGACTGTATCTGTATAATTAACCATGTGCTGCCTCCAAAAATCTTTTATTATTATTAAAGCTAGTGCCAGAAAAAAAATCCGTCAAGACAGCAATCAAAATACTCCGGTTATTTAAATCATATTTAACAAGAGTGTAACAAAGTATTTTTTTTAGTACAAATCTGTAACACCTGCGTAACATTTCACATAACGTCTCAATTTTTTTATTACATTTGTGTTAAATATCTAATTTCACGATTACACTTCCTTTCAATAAAAAAAGTAATAATCTTCATGTGCTTGACAGCAAAAATTAAATATTTTATGAACATGAAAGAGAAAAAACAATGAAAGGGAGCAGGAAATGGCAGGCGGCTATGAGAAAAATCAGGATAGAAAAACAGCACTCGCTTCTTTAGGAAAAGGTCTTGCAAGACGATCAGGCTCAAAGTGTGAGCTCTGTTCAGCATCCAAGGTGTCACTTTTCACCGTTGAAGTCCCTCCCGAGGTTTCGATACCTGACATTGACAGATGTATTTTTATCTGTGAAACCTGCCGCAGGGGCCTCAAAACCATACAAAGCGGGGAAGCCGATCACTGGCGGTGTCTCAATGACTCAGTATGGAGCGATGTTCCGGCGGTGAAGATTACTGCAGTGCGGATTCTGCGCAGCCTTGAAGAAGACCACCGATGGGCCGCTGACATTCTTGAAGACCTGTACCTTGAAACAGAAGAGGAGGAGTGGGCAAGTCAGACATGAGATGACGCGGCAAGCCGTGATAAGTTATGGCATTTCTTATGCCAGTAAACCATTTGAGACGAAGATATCTGCAGGAAAAAAAGTTTTCTCTCCTTTTTCAATTGAGCCATTCGCTCCCATAGATCACGATTTTTAGCACTTCGATTCTGTGCTGTCATAAAATCATTATGCACCCAGTTTTCAAGCCAGTGACTGGTTCCCTGTATAACATACCTGCTGTCACTGTAGATAACAACCGGTACTGATTGATGTATCCTTTCTGCAGCTTTTATTATCGCCGTCAGCTCCATCCTGTTGTTTGAACTTTCCTTTTCCCTGCCTGTTAACACCGTAAGTCCCGGTCCGTAACGGATAACCGCTGCCCAGCCGCCGTGATCGCCATGCATACAGCTGCCATCAGCATAGATAGAGGCGGCATCCCGGGGAATGACCAGATCTACTTCCTTTTCATGTATGGTAAAGGGAATCTCTATACCTGACGTTTCTGGATTTCTTGAAGTGGTGGAAATCACTTTTCTTAAACGGGAAAGGTTTTCCCTGAGGTAAGGAAGAAAAAGGGTCCCGGGAGGAATAAAGTCTATATTTCCGGATTCAGAATCAAAAAAAAGAGACTGAACTTCCCCCATCCATTCTTTTTTTACCAGTGCCCTGATACAGTAGATACCCGGTTCATTACCCTCACGGGTTAAAAGAAAAAGTGGAGGATTAGCTTTCATTGCCCCGTTTCTGCACAAGAAATTCTGTAATGAGAAAGGCCATCTCCAGCCTCTGGCTGTAATTGAGCCGGGGATCACAGTAGCTCTGATAATTTTCATGAAGATCGTCACCGGTAAGTTCTCCGGCTCCGCCGATACATTCGGTGACATTATCGCCGGTCAGTTCAAAATGCACCCCACCAAGAATCGTCCCTTCGGCAGAATGAATTTCATCAGCGAGGCGAAGCTCTTTCATTATCTTGGTGAAATCCCTGGTTTTCTGTTCACCCGACTTAATGATGTTACCGTGCATGGGATCACAGCTCCAGGTAACGGGACGACCCTCCGCGTCAACAGCCCGGAGAAGAGAGGGTAGAGCCTTTTCAATACTTTCACTGCCCATGCGGGTTATCAGGGTTATACGACCTTCCTCTCCATGAGGATTAAGGATTTCAATAAGGCGGTTCAGCTCTCCAGGGGTAGCAGCAGGACCGACCTTAATACCGATAGGATTAGCGAGTCCCTTGAAATATTCAACATGAGCCCCTTCAATATCCCTGGTCCGTTCACCAATCCAGAGAAAATGGGCCCCCAGGTTGTAAAACCTGTCGGTCCCCTGGTCATAACGGGTCAATGCTTCTTCATAGCCGAGAAGAAGCCCCTCGTGGGAAATAAAGAAATCAACAGAACCGAGAGATTCACCGCGAATTCCCCCGAAGGATTCCATAAAATTTATCGCGTCCAGAATTCCACCGGTCATCTCATGGTACCGGGCCCACTGAGGAGTACCCCTGAAGCCTTCAAGATCCCAGTGATGGGGATGGCGAAGATCCGCAAAGCCCCCCTTGATCATGGCCCGTATATAGTTAAGGGTTGCAACAGAATGATAGTAGGCCTGCAAAAGGCGGTCAGGATCTGGTTCCCGGAGCAAATATGAAGCTTCAAAGGCATTAACACTGTCTCCCCGATATGCGGGAAGTTTTTTCCCCTCTACTTCTTCAAAGTCACTGGACCGGGGCTTGGCATACTGTCCAGCAATCCTGCCAAGGCGGACAACAGGACGGCGGGCACCATAGGTTAAAATGACGCTCATCTGCAGAATAATTTTTATCTTATCAGCAATTGAGGCCTGGTTGCAGTCAATAAACCGTTCGGCGCAGTCACCGCCCTGAAGGATAAAGGATTTACCCTTACCCGCATCACCTATCTGCTTTTTAAGATTTTCAACTTCACCAGGAGAAACCAGGGGGGGACAACCGGCAATCTGCCGCAATACCGATTTGAGCCTCTCAGCGTCCCGATATTGCGGCTGCTGCATTGCAGCATATTTTCGCCAGCTGTCTGGTTTCCAGGTCATGGAAAAAACGACCAGTTACTTTTTACCTTTTTTGGCACTACTCTTCTTTTTGACCGCTTTTTTCTTAAGTACGGTTTTTTTAGAAGGAGTCTTTTTTACACTCTTTTTAACGCTTTTCTTTTT
>CAZPEK010000039.1:0-5997 GCA_964585555.1 uncultured Leptospirales bacterium
TCATCATATATGCTCTTTAGTACTTTCATTGTTGTCAATCAATTATATAAAAAAGAGCAGAAGAATTAAATTTGATTCACTGGATGAGAGTGGAGACGCTTCTTCCTGGGACAGCACAGCATCTAATCTGGAGCGGGAAGATCTGGAAAATGAGATTTCTAATATCCTGAATAAGGTTGATGAACTGTCCCGGTCAATTTTTATTATGAGAAGAGAATTACAGTTGAGCCTGACAGAAATTGCTCAAAACACGGGAAAGTCAGAACGCACAATCAGAAGAAAACTGATCAAGGTAATCGACTTCCTTACTGGTGAATTGAAAAAAACAGGTTTTTTAACCTTTATCCTTTTTTTGATGTCAATTTTAATGATTATATTTGTACCACACAGTAGAGGGCGAAGAAACTGATGCGGGGCCATCCGGACAAAAAAACAATAATTAAGGCTCTACTTTCAGAAAATGAAAGTAATTCTGATGTATTGCTGCATGTGTCTGAATGTGAAAAGTGCAGGTCCCGCGCTCTGTCAATACGTGCAGTGCTCGAGTCATCGGATAACACCACTATTACTGCATCAGATAATCTTGAAAATAGGATAGTCCAATCGTTCCGGAGAATTAAAGATGAAGATGCCCGGGGCAGGGTAAACTTCCTTTTAAATAAACAATTATTTAAACCGGCATTTGCTTTTGCTGCACTGTTTTTTATTGCTTTATCATCTTTTATAATATTCAAAAGCCAGAACGGGGGAGTACCGGTTGCAGTTTCCAATGCAAAGGGAATTGTTACGATTAACGGGGAGAATGCAGAACGGGGAGCTGAACTTACTACCGGTTCTGAAATTAAAACAGGCAATCAATCAATTGCTGAAATAACCTTTGATAATCAGTTTAGAATAGAACTGGCGAAGGACACAAGTCTTTCCGTTGAGAAGACTATGTTTAATAAAAGTCAGAATAAGCTTATTTTTTCTTTTAGTCTAAAAAAGGGCAAAATTTATTCAGAGTTTTATCATAACAGCCAGCAGATGGAATACTCATTTAAGACTCCTGATGCGGTTATCCATTCAATTGGTACTAAATTTTTGCTCAGTGTTTCAGAAGGTAAAACTGAACTGTTTTTAACCGAAGGATCAGTAAAAATACAATCCACTGTATCGGGAGAGGAAATGCTGTCCACTGAGGGGAAAAAGTTTATTATAGCTGGAAAAATTATTTCATGGGAATTGTTTTCA
Source organism: uncultured Leptospirales bacterium (assembly GCA_964585555.1). Taxonomy (GTDB): domain Bacteria; phylum Spirochaetota; class UBA4802; order UBA4802; family UBA5550; genus CAZHNW01. The sequence goes on from CAZPEK010000039.1 coordinate 1,234, forward strand.
AGTGAAAAAACTGTGTTTGACCTGATTAAGACTAACCGGAAGATGGACAACAAAAACCTGAAGGATAATTATTATCAAAAAATTACGGCAAAGCAAAAGACTGAATATAAAATAGAAAATGAGAAGAAGAAAATAAATAGCCCCTATTTATCAGACCCTGAAGTTAATCAAAGGGGCCGGGATAGTTTATTTCCAGGTCCGAGAAGAAGGCACCGCCCTCCAACCCCTCATCCGCCCCATCACCGTCCCCCCTTGCATCCTCCCCATGATCGACCTCCTCTTCGTTAAGGAATGAGGAAATATCGATGCCACGGTCTCTCTTGTGAGTTTTAAAAATTTCATTTAAACAGACATTTTTTTAAGCATTTTTTGTCCGCTTTCAAAATTGCAGTTGTAACACAATATGTAAATTTGAAGGAAAGCGGAGGAAGTTATGCTTAAAAAGATGTTTATGATCGTGGTGATAGCGGGTACAGCTTGTTTTTTTGCCGCCTGTGATGACAGCGGAAGCAGCGTCACATACCCATTTTATCTGACCGAAGTATCAACAAGCGGTAGTGTGGGCGGTTTAACCGTTGATTATATCGAACTGTATAATTCTACAAATGAGGATGTTGATGTAACCGGGTACTATTTTGGTGACAGTGAAGACGCAGAGGATCATTACGCAGTTACATCAAGTGCTGCTGTAAATGTATGGAATGCAACAGACTCTGCATGGGAAGGGGATGCTGAAAGTACTGAAGCTGTTGGGGATACGGCAGTAATACCTGCAGGAAGCTACTTGATAATTCTATTTTCAGATGATTTTGCAATAGATAATGCGGTGTCAAAAACAACCCTTCCTGAAAGCTGGATAGATGACGAGGAGACTGCAGCTGTTGATACTGGTTTTGTCGGTGAAACCTACCTGACAATACCGGCGGGTTTGAAAGGAAGTAAAGCCGAAGGTGTTTATATTTATAAATCCGATGGCACAACAAAAGCCACAACATTTTTTACTTATGAAGAAGATGAGCAGGAAGACGGTAAGGTCTTTTTGTATAATGGAAGCAGCTGGTCACAGGGGGATCCCTCTCCGGGTGCGGCAAACTAGGGGCTGGCATATTGAGTATCACTGCCGGGAAATGAAATGCCATCAGCATTTCATTTCCCTTCGGAAATAATATTCAGTAAAAAATGCTGAAAGCAAAACCATAAACGAAATTTAATCTAGTACAGGAGAGGCATTATATGAATTATTTTAAAATAAAAAATACCAGAGAATCTAAAACTCTCGCAGTTTGCATGGTATTAATACTGGCGGGCATAAATCTGTTTTCATGCAGTGGTAATTCATCTTCTCCCAGAGTCGATAAAGATGATATCGTATACAGCGAACTTACTGACACTTCAGACTGGAATGAAGCAACGCACGAAAAACTTACTACTTCAGAGATTATAACGAATACATCGACAGTATTCAATACAGCTAAAGTTCAAAAGATGCGAATTGTTATTGATTCAGAGAACTGGTCATTTATGAATCTCAATCTTGCTGATCTGACTGATGAGCTTGGCGGCTCACTTGATTTTAACTCAGTCGATAATCCTAGCTTTGTTCCCTGTGAAGTGTTTTATAGTTCCGACGGTACCGAGGATAATCTGAAGGAATGGTATAAGGTTGGAATACGATTTAAGGGTAATTCAAGTCTATATAACGCCAATAGCAATAAGCTCCCCTTTAAACTTGATTTTGATGAGTTTGAAGATATGTATTCGGGAATTGATAATCAGCGTTTTTACGGATTCAAGCAGCTTAACCTAAAAAGCAACTTTAATGACGAGTCTGAAATGCGTGAAATGGTGGCTGCAGAACTGTTTCGCGACTTTGGTCTTGTGGGCCCCCACTGCTCCTTCTATGAATTGTATCTTAATGTTAATGGCAGCGGAAACGAAGATAATGATATCTATTACGGATTGTATACCCTTGTTGAAGAGGTTGATGATGCAGTTCTACAAACTCAGTATAAAGCTAATGACGGCAACCTTTATAAGCCCGATGGTGATGCGGCCCCATTTGCAAGCCGTACCTGGGATGAAGATGAATACGGTCTTAAGACTGATGAGGATACAAGCTACGATGATGTTAAAGAGCTTTACGACGCGATAAACGATTCATCACGAACCAGTGATTATGATACATGGAAGGCAAAATTGGAAGCTATATTTGATGTGGACATATTTCTTAAATGGCTTGCGGCAAACAGTGTGATGCAGAACTGGGACACCTACGGGGTCATGACCCATAATTATTTTTTATATAATAATCCCGACACCGGTAAATTTGAATGGATTCCCTGGGATAACAATGAGGCGCTGGAGGATAATAACAGGTGCCTTTCCCTGACCATGTTTTCTGTAAGTTCATCCTGGCCATTGATAAATTACATACTTGATGATGATGATTACAAGGCAACCTATAAGGCATATGTGCAGAGTTTTGCTGATAATTTTTTCAATTCAACATATATGAATCCGGTATATGAAACATATGAAGCATTGATAGAAAGTTATGTTACCGCTGAAATTTCAGGATATACCTATACTTCATCATCGGAGTTTTCTGCAGCGGTCTCAGGATTAAAAAGTCATGTCTCATCAAGGAATACTTCTGCTAACAGTTACGCTGCAAGTTCTCTTTAGATTTTTAGTCTTACGGCTTCATTGGTACTTAGATTTACATCTAAACTTTTTTAAGCGCCTGTCATAAGATGATTGGGCGTTTTTTTGTATTTTGTTGTTTAAGTGTGTTAAAGTTTTTTTGATATTTCAGATGTAAGCAGCATAAACGCCGGGTTACTTCTTTCTGGCGACAATCAGGGTAAAATCATCACTTATATCGCTGAGGTTCATGAAGTTAAAAAAATCTTCCAGGATAAAATCGAGTATTTTTTTTGCCGAGTTATCAGGGGCCGCTTCGAAAATTTTTTTCAATCTTTCAATACCATAGCGAATATTTTCAAAGTTACTTCCTTCTATAATTCCATCAGTATAGGCTATCAGAACATCACTGGTATCGATGGGAAAAGAGATCACCCGGGGGGGAGCGTTGCTGATATTTGCGCCCAGGAGTTCTCCCCGGTAATGTTCCTGGCCTTCTCCTACTGAGATCACTTCACCTGAATTTGAATGGCGCATTAGAAGATCAGGATGCCCCATGTTAGCATATTCTACTTCCTTTCCATTAAATCTTAACAGAATACCTGAAATAAAATGATCGAGATTTGATATCTCTCCTGAGACATTGCGGTTAATTTTTTGAACGATTTTATCCAGGGGGGATTTTTCCATTCGATTAAAGAGGCGTCGTGCAATTGGTTTGGTTATCATGGCGATAAGGGCAGCGGCGGTTCCATGACCTGACACATCAAATATGGATATGCCTTTAAGGCTGTTTTCTTTAATATAAAAGTCATAGCAGTCACCTGAAGCACCGTACTTCGGAATGTATGAAAGGGAGATATCCCAGTCTTCAAGATTTTCAGGAGCAATCGGTAACAGGGAAAGCTGGACATCTGTTGCCAGTTTCAACTCAATGCGGTTTATTTCACTGGCATTGATCAGTCCCTGCTGAAGGACAAGAAAGCGGTTTGCCAGTATCAGGGTAATCCCCGTCATGAAAAGAAAAAAGCCATATCGTGTCAGGACAATTTCATAAGACCAGAACATGGAATCAAGAATATCAAAGAGGGCGCAGAAAAGCATTATCAGGGAACCGAAAAGCAGGTTGCCTGCAGTAGAGCGGGTGAAGGTCCGGAGTGATGCTTTTATTATCTTAAGGGGGAGTTTATTTTTTTTGTAGTCATGGTAAACTATACGAAAATAGCTGACAGCGGACCAGCCTATACGAAAGAAAGCAAAGTAAAGAAGCGGCACCAGGGCAGAAACCTGCCAGATTCTCAGAATATCAATGGCAAAGGTATTAGATACGGGCAGCAGGACAGCAACAACCAGGAGGCCGTAAAAGAGGGTGTAAATTTTTGTGATAGTACTGTATGAACGGGCAATAAGGTTATCGATAAAAGCCCCAACCGCAGGTAGTAGAGCAAAGAGAGAGGCGTATTCAAGGCGGTGAAGTAAAGTACTGTCCATTGTCAGTTCATAGACCATCTGACTTCGGGAAAAAAGATAGAGAAAAAGCAGAACTGAGAAGACCCCGTAAAAGAGGTTATACTTTTCAAGGGTATGACGGCTGAAGATAAAGAGGTGGTATACTCCGAAAAACAAATAGAGAAACATCAGAACTAACGACCCTGTTTCTGATGTTTTCTTTTTGAGTTTTTTATAATTGTCTATTGAAAAAGGCACACTGCGGTGAAATCCTGAATCAATATTGGTAGGGTCTCCAATAATTCTGACGGCGAGAGTGTTCTTCCCGATTCGAAAACAATGTGAGTCTATGGGAAGAAGAATATCCCTGGTATGGCGAAACTTTTTAATTTCTCCCTGCTTGTTGAGATAAATTTCAGAATGGAAAAGTTTTCCATTGAGATAAACTGCCCAGTTTTCACCCATGTTGGCTGAATATAAAGCCTGTATTTTTTTGAAGGGGAAGTTTACTTTTTCAAGAGTAAATTCTGTAATGAAAGTATAGTTTTGGACCGGGTAATGCTTAAAAGATAAAAATTTTCTGTCAGGGGAATCAGAAAGATCCTTGATGATAATGCTTCGCTTACCCTCTTTCAGCGGTCTGAAGGCTCTCCAGTTTTTATCACCGGTTTC
>CAZPEK010000039.1:6029-10960 GCA_964585555.1 uncultured Leptospirales bacterium
GATCGATTCCTTTTCTGAGAGAAATGGTACTTCTGCTGATGTCTATGGGGCCGGCTGAAAGAAGCTGCGGGCACAGCAATAGTACTAAAAGGGGAAGGGATAAATTTTTAATAATTGCAGTGAGACTTTTCATGTAAACACACTATAATTCAGATATACATATTTTCAAGTATTACTTTTAAATTTTTAGAGATAAAACCTTTATGTGAGAAAGGTTTTATCTCAGTGAAAGCCGTAACATTAAAAATTTAGCTGACAACTGACATGTATCACTGTGAATGGCTCTACACAGTGTATTAATTGAAAAAGGAAGTAAAATGAAAATTATCACAAGACCGGATTTTGACGGCATCGTCTGCGATGTTCTCCTGAGGGATGTATTACCTATAGATGCTCCAACAGACTGGATCGAACCCTATGAGCTTAAGGATTATTCTCCCGGTACTGGAGAGCAAAACATTGTTGCCAATCTGCCCTTTATAGATGGCTGTGTTCTCTGGTTTGATCATCACCTTACAAACAAAATAGATAAGCCATTTAATGGATTTTTTCAGGACGCCCCTTCTGCCGCAGGGATTATTTACCATTACTATGCTGAAAAATTTTCTAAAGATTTTAGTGAACTGGTGCTGCAAACTGATCGAATCGATTCAGGGAATATTACCACCGATGAGGTGTTGAACATAGAAAAGTATCCCTATGCCATGGTTGCTTCAACCATATCAGGTAGAAATAAAGATGATGAACCCTACTGGAACAGGGTTGTTGAACTTCTCGGGACATGCAGTATCGGGGAAGTTTTGCAGGACAGGGAAGTGAGTGAACGGAGCAGTAAAATAGTTGATCAGGATAAGAAATATTCAACCGCTTTGCAGAAACATACTGAAATATTAAAGCACACAGCGGTAACAGATTTTAGAGATCTGGAAGTAGAGCCAAAGGGAAACCGTTTTTTGATCTATTCCCTTTTTCCCGATGTCTTTGTCGATATGAAAGTACGGTTCAGCAAAGATGACAGGGAAAAGGTCATTGTAAGTCTCGGAAAGAATGTCTTTAATGATGGGAATAATGTCAACCTTGGAGAACTTGTTTCTCAATACGGTGGAGGCGGCCACCGGGGAGCGGGATCATGCAGTTTTCATGTGTCTTTTGCGGAAAAGATTATTAAAGAGATGCTTGATGTGTTAAAGAAAAATCAGGTTTGATATTATATGTCAGATAACAGGTGTCATATAAAACTAATCATAGTATTTTCACGCAGTAGATTTAATTAAAATGCCATTTGCAGAAACAGGGAAACCTGAAACCTCTTACCATCATTTTTTTTGAGGCCGGGATAATAATCCATTGGAACAACAAGTCCCAGTGGGCCAAAATGAAATGCCGGTTGAAACCTGATGCCGATTGAACTTTTTTTATGAAATCGTATCATAGAAGGCGCCCCGATTCCAAATGAGCATGACAGAAGAATTAATGCCGGTGTGCTGATCTCAGCCAATGGCACGATAGTAATGTGGGAATAAAAATTACTTTCCGCCGTAAGTGAATATATTATCCAGTCTGGAAAGGAGAATTCATATCCAATACCCATCCTGAACCGTGCAGTATTTTCAAAATCGAGCCCGACTCTGGTGAAAATACCCCCGGAATGTATACGGTTCTCTTTTTCTTTAAACTGAAGAAATAAATAATTTGAAGGGATGTTTTTCCCTTTCCAGCGTTTCTGAATGATGTGACCATTTTTGGCTGTTCGCCATCGTGTATCTTTCATGGTTTCTAAGATCGTCACCTGTGCCCTTTGATTACGGGGGAACCGGTCTGAAAAGCGGGTGCTGAAATTATATGTATCTGAATAGTTTATTATTATTTCAATTTCATCTACCCTTTTCCAGCTTTTTATGGGTGAAATGAAATATGCGATATCATGGCTGTGATATTTGGGATAGGTATTTAAAAAAGGATGCTTCATTTTTAAGGCAGGTCCTGTCATGTCGGCGAATCCCCATCTTCGGTTGCCTGCATTTTTTATTACACCTGTTATGATAACTTTTCTATTCTCTTTCGGCTTTAATGTTAAAAGGAAGCCTTTTCGGGTATCGATATTTTTTTTGTTCATGTCCGGGATTGACTTATCGAGTGCTTCAACTTCCTTTTTTGATAATTTTTTTTCAGTTTTTTTCCCATTTATGGTAATGGTAACATTTTTACTTAAAATGCCATAAAAGGCGCAGAGTGCAGTTTCTTCTGCTCCAGTGGGATTATACACATTGTACTCAGCTTTAAATGAACAGCTAAGCTGAGTTCCTTTTGTGAAGCAGTCAAATGTCAAGATTTCATTTTTGACAATGATGTTGGTTCTTTTTGACTGGAGGGGTTTTGAGATCATGGATGGGTTCCACCAGATTCCTCCAACATTAGCATGTACTCTGTTATTGATGAGTAACAGGAATGCAAATATCAGGACTGCTGCGGCAGGAAATTTTTTTATTGCTTGATTCATCTGTTTTTCCATAATTACTGGTGTTTTTTTATAGTATAAAACCTGTCATTAGCTGTTGATCAACATATTTTTTAGATGCTATGGTATATTTTTTTATAAGTTGATATGTTAAACTATTAAAATAGTAAAAGTATTGAAAAATATAGATACTGTTATTTTTAATGAGGAGTTCCTTCTGTATGAATAAAGATTTATCAAAAATACTAAAAGTTGCTGTAATCGGAGGCGGCCCGTCAGGGCTGAGTGCTGCAGAGTATATCAGAGATATCTCTCCTCAAATTGATGTCACCATTTATGAACGGAATCATTATTTTGGAGGGAAGTGCTGCACTGTACTTGCAGACGGAACAATAGCCAATGGACGTCCAGGGGGCTATGAAATGGGAGCCGGCGTTTTTACGCCTGACAGCAGGCTCTATAAAGATACCGAAGAGCTTCTGGAAAAATATAATCTCCAAACAGATCGTGCGTTACCGCCGGGTCTTAAACCGATAGAATACCTGAAAGATGGTCACGATGCGTGGCATGAAACCCATCCGGTTTCTCTCTACAATCTATTTAATAATCCGGGTAGGTTCTTCAGGGGTGTCTATGGATTTATGAAATTCGGTGTTGATATTTTGAGGTTTCAAAGATTTGCCATTGATCTTGCGGACCGGCCTAAAAAACTTGCCCAGACCATGTCTGAGAGATATCCTGCTGAATTGAACAGGGTGCTTGCTTTGTTTATGCAGGGATATGGGTACGCCCACGAGCCTGACCCCGGGCTTACCCCGCCCATGCTTTATTACCATCAGTACATGCAGCCCGATATGATGGGAAGAGAGAAAATTAACATAGATAAAGGGATGGAGAAGAGGCTGTACAAGCTGGTAACGGGAACCCAGGGGATATGGCAGAAGGTTGCAGAAACATTTTCCGGTGACAAAGCGCGTCTTAACAGTGAAGTAATCAGTGTGAAGAGGCTTCCTGATGGTGTGGAGATAACCACTGCAAAGGGAACAGAAGAATATGACTACGCGGTTGTTGCCGCCCCCTTTAAGCAGACCCTCAAATTTATGGATTACTCTGACGGGGAAAGAGAGCTTGTTGCTAAAATGCAGTATAATCATTATGTTACGGTTCTCTGTAAGGCGGAAAATATTGAAGCGTGCTGCACGGTTAACGTGCCGGTTAATGTTGACCGGCACCGGTATGGAGACCTGCTCCTTGTCTACCGGCGCTATGCAGATACAAATATTTTTATTGCCTATTTGTACATTAAGCCCGGAACTTCACCAACCGATAGTGAAATAATCGATAAAGTCGAAGCCGGGCTGAAGGATGGATGCAACGGGCGATTGATTGAAAGATCTTTTGCAAAGGTTTTCCACTGGGATGATTATTTTGGCCATCTCGGCAGTGAAGATATATCAGGTAACTGGTATAGCAATTTTAACAGGACAATACAGGGGAAAGACAATACTCTCTTTGTCTCTTCCGGACTTCATATGGAAACGGTGGGAAGTTCAGTTCAGTATTCACGGTGGGCGGTTAAAAAGTATTTTCAAAAATGGTTTGAAAGGAAGTAAAAGTAATTATTTTTTTTGGATTATGGGCTGACTCATGCTGCCAATATTTTTTTCATAAAAAGGAAGTAACAATGAAAGCCAGTGTCATTACTGTCTACTCTTGTACAAAAAGTTTTAATAATACTATCTTCTGTTTATTTTATTTTAAAAGTTAACCTTCAGCCTGATAAATCCTGACACGCCGCTGCGTCCCGCCTGGCTTTTTTCACTGCCTATGGGTACATATACTGAAAAGACCAGCTTCACGGCGGAGAAGATACTCCAGTCGATTCGGGGATTAAGAATTACCGACCGGTCATTAAGGCCGGCAATGCAGTAGAGGGCCCCGTCCATCAGGTCAGTTAGCGGGTATGAGATACCGCTAAAGAGGGTATCCCTGGTTATGGCCGCTGTCTCTCCGCTGAAGTTTCCGAATCGGTCATTGATTGAAATGTCATTAGACCCTGATGCCCCCTGGCCGATGCGCAGGTATTCTGCCATCACATAGAGCTGGAAGGAAAAAGTATAATCAAAGCCCGCGAGAAACCGTTCATGGCTCTGGGCCGCTGATGAGAGACTGCCGATACTTCCCGTAGGGGAGACCCAGGCATAGCCCCCTTCAGCCTTCAGGTTGACCCCGAAGAGCTCACCGGTTGCTTCTCCCCCGGCAAAGTGCCACCGGAAGGTACGCTCGTAGGCAGAAGCAGAAGAGGCAAGGGCTATATAGGCGGCTGCATATTCAGCCGCTGTTGGTGCCGGCAAAAATTCTGCCGCAGTATTAAAAGCTTCATAATCAAAACGCTGCTTGATCACGTGAGTATACTGGGCCGCCACGTCCCAGCCGAAGAGGGTTGTTTTTACCCGTCCCAGGTAACCGGTTT
>CAZPEK010000039.1:10990-14761 GCA_964585555.1 uncultured Leptospirales bacterium
CAGAAAAGTGAACCAGCCCCTGGATCTCCGTGTTCTTCGGGAGTTCAAGGGCCACCAGTATCGCGTCAATGCCGTTGGTCTCATAGGTGGGATCAAGGGGATTTTTTCGGTTAAAGAGATCTGTCGGGTTATAGGCGTACCCGGTGCCGGTATAGAACTTGTGGCGTCCCGCCCTGATGCGGAGATGGGGCAGGTAGAGGGTGACAAAGGCCTCTTGAATAAAGAGATCATTTTTCAGCTCATAGGTAAAAATCTCCGGTACATATACTGCTGCCTCTTGTGCCGGGGGAAGATACCCGGTGAGGTCATAGTCTGTTTGTCCCGCATAGAGAATCCCCACCAGGCCAATGCCGTAGTCTACATGCTTTGAGGGCTTTCCCCCCAGGTTGATCCGGGCCCGGGCCGCATTGAGAAGGGATTCTTTTTTTTCTGTCTTGAGGTACTCGACCGTGGTGGTGTTTTCAACGTATCCCTGAATGCTGATTGCCTTTGCCAGGGAAGATCTTTTTGCATCATCCCCGGGAAGGGGTACTGTTGTCTCATCACCAGGCAGGGGAATCTCATTTTCCGCCCCGGCGGGAAGGGCCGCGGCGATGAGAAGGATGAGAAAAAATATTTTTACAGCAGCTTTCGGTTTCATTGCTTCTTCCTTGTTTTATTTCTGCAGGTTTCGTGAATAGAAAATACTTGCCGGTATCTTGACGTCGAAACGTATTTTGGTTATCACCATGGTGGTTGACGTCCTGTCTTCAAGGTTCGTCATGACCAGCCGGTGGGCAATGGTTTTTTTCCCCGCCCGTCTTATGTCTGACATGATGAGGCGCTTGAATGGACGGGCTGCTCCTGTTTCGTAATAGTCAATGCGGCGGGTGACGTAATCTTCCTTACCCACCCAGGCTTTTATTTTGCCGTAGCTGGGGCCTTTGCGTGTCGGTTTTAAATTGAGAACGTAGCAGTCGGCCCCTCCCATCGATTCGGTGCCCGTGACGGTTCCATAATACTTTTGAGATAACTTCCCCCCCGCCTGGTCTTCGTAGGTGAAGTCTGAGCCCATGACTTTTTTCTTTTTCATGTGGCTTCCGAGCTTGCGGGTTCGCCGGGTTTCAGGATTGTACATCCAGATATTGTTGCCGTCTCCCGTCATGAGAATTTTCTGGCCCTTTATATCGGCGGGGGCGAGATAGAGGGAGAGCTGCCTGTCCCCATTGTTGACCGCCCAGCCGCGGATAACCAGGGTCCGCTTCGCGCCGCTCGAAGTGGTGATGATCTGTCGGGCTTCAGAATAATTGCTTTTGTAGCCTTCGACAATGTCGGCTTTTTTCAGAATCGAAAGTGCCGAGGGAAGGGCTGATCCCGTTATGGCCATTGAGATTGTCAGGGCTCCCGCCAGTGTGATGACGGCCAGAGATTTTATTTTATTATTCATGGGATTCCTCCGTTTTTTCTGCAAGCTTATTTTTAAAAACACTCATCAGTGCGGGGAGCACGGTAATGGTAACAATGAAGCACCAGCCGACCCCGACGAAGAGGACAAAGCCCATGGATTGAACTCCCCGCATCAGGTAGAACATCAGGCTTCCAAAGCCGATCATAGTGGTAAAGGAAGTCATCAGCATGGCGTGTCCCACGCTGGTTATCGCTTCACGAATTTTATTGTGTCCCTCATCGAGATAGCGGTGCATGAAATGTATACCGTCGTCGACACCAATGCCGATGATAACCGGCAGGGCAATCATGTTGATATAATTGAGCTTCATATTGATGAGCCACATGGTGCCCAGTGTGAGGGCGACACCCGAAGCAAGGGGAAGAAAGGTTATCAGTGCCTTCAGGGGATTCCTGAAGTCGAGGAGCAGTACCAGCATGATGATGGTTATCGCAAGGAGCATGGCAATGCGTCCCTCTTTTACTGTTGAGGTATTCATCTCAAGCATAAGCTGCGGCAGGCCGGTGACTCCGTGTTTAACAGTGGAGACCACCTTATTGAAAAGCAGAAGATCCTGCTGTTCAAAGAGATTCTTTTTCGGCATGATGTGCATGAGATAATCTTTTGTTTTTGTGCTGACATACTGACTGCGGATGTCAGCAGGAATCATGGCTACCGTTACAGGTTTTGTGCCTCGGGACATCTCAATGACCCGGTACTGTAGCTGGCGAGAGAAGGTGTCAGAAAAGACGGTTACTGATTGCCAGTTGATATTTTTTTTCTTTTTCAGTCTGTCCCTGAGCAGTGTGAGTATTCCAGCTTCTCTTGTTCCGCGCCGTCCAACGAGGCGTGATGTTTTTTCAACAACCCGGTCCTGGCCAGCGGTGAATGAGAGGGCTTGAATCTCCACCATGTTGGCCCAGAGCCGGTCTACCTGCTTATAGAGGGTGTTTCTGTTTTGTCCCGAATTAAAGCGGGGGGGGATAATTTTTCGTGTTACCGAGCGGTTCAACTCTTTGATATGGGAAATGCCTTCATTGAGATCGGGACGGCTTACCCAGAGAGAGATGTCGTTGACATCGCCAACAATACGCTTGTCTTTAAATTTTTTACGCAGGGCCCGCGACTCTTCAATAGATCCCGCGGTAATCATGCTGGGTGTCGCGGAGAACTTGAACTTATCGACTATCTCATCCTGCAGCTCAACTGAACGGAGATTTTCCGGTTCAAGGTTCATGAAGTTGTATTCCCACTGAAGATATCTGCCGCCGATTATTCCGAGAACGGTAATCACGAGAGCCGCACTTATTACAAGGCGGTAATGCCTGCCCGTGGTTTCGGCCATGGTGCCGATCCATGAGAAATCCCTGGCGTTTTTAATTTCTTTCTGTTTCTTTTTGATGCCTACAGCCCGCGACGCAAGTATAGAAGGGAGCAGCCAGAGGGTTGCCGCCAGGGTGAGCAGTACACCGGTACCGGCACAGAAACCGAATTCCCATATTGCCTTGGTATCGGCTGTCAGAAGGGCCATGAAGGCGACTGCCGTTGTGATTGCCCCGGTGCTGACGCCCTTACCGGTACCGCCAATGGTAAGCCTCAGGGCGTCTTCAAGAGAGGTGCCTTTGCCGATCTCTTCCTGAAAACGACTCGCCAGGTGAATCGTGAAGTCTATACCCAGGCCGAGGAGAACCACCATCATCATACTGGTGATCATATTTAAGGTTCCAATGGTAATGGCAATGAGGCCCATTGACCAGATGATACCAATCACAATGGGCGTCAGGGCCAGGAGGGGTGTCATGGCGCTTCTGAAGTTCCACCATAGAAGAAGGAAAATGATGACGAAGGCAACAAAGGTGATGACAATGGTATAGGGGCCGATTGAATCCATTTCATCACGGGCAATGGCTGTCATGCCGGTTCGTTCAATTTTGTATTCGGGATATTTTTTTACTACCGGTGCCAGAATGTCTTCGATGCGATAATCAAGCTGCACCATTGCCTCAGCATCATCAGTTGGTATTGCTGAGGCGACCATGATCAGTGACATGGTATTATCAAGGGAAAAGGAATAAGGGCGACCAATGGTCATGTCCCGAACCACAGCAGTAATTTCCTGTTCTGAAATATTGCTGCCAGCAGCCTTGAGAAGGTTAGATATAAAGCGTTCGATCCCGTCAAGGGACTGGACAATCTGACGTTCCTGGGTTTTTACATTTTCAGAATCGGTATATTCTTTTTCAAAGTCATCGTTGAGATGCTGTAAAAAATTGAGAAGTGTCGGATCCCGGTAGATTTCTTTCATCCGTTTAATGTCTTTTGGTTTGGCAAGACGCATTATGTTT
>CAZPEK010000040.1:0-1016 GCA_964585555.1 uncultured Leptospirales bacterium
TTTACTTTCATTTTTTTATTTTTTTGGGATGCCGTTTAATCAAACAATTTTTCAGTTGAAGGTAAACTGAATAAATTTTATTCTGAAGCTTGTCTTCTTGAGCAGGCTTACATCAAAGACGATAAGGTTGTCATTAAAGACCTTATTAAAGAAAAGATTGCCACTTATGGCGAAAATATTGAGGTAAGCAGGTTCACCAGATACCAGATTGGTGGATAATATGAACTCTGACACAGAGATAGAACAACTGAAATATAAGCGTGTCCTGCTGAAGCTCTCGGGAGAGGCTCTGGCAGGAGATGCTAAAACCGGTATTGACCCGGCAATTCTCAACCAGGTGGTTGATGAAATCTGTGAAATCGCCGAAATGGGTGTAGAAGTGGCCGTGGTTGTCGGTGCCGGTAATATTTTCAGAGGGTCTCTTGGTGTAGAACTTGGCATTGAACGCTCTACGGGAGACTTTATGGGGATGCTGGCCACGGTGATGAATGCCCTGGCTTTACAGAATGCCCTGCAGCAGAAGAACCGTCCCGCCCGGGTTCTTACTGCTATTGAAATGAAAGATGTTGCAGATTATTATACTGTCGATTCAGCCCGGAAATACCTTGCCGCGGGAGAAATTATTATCGCTGCAGGGGGCACCGGTCATCCCTTCTTTACCACCGACACTGCTTCGAGCCTGAGGGCCGTAGAACTGAAGGCAGATGTTATGCTCAAGGCCACCAGGGTAGATGGTGTATATACCAGCGATCCGGAAAAAGACCCTGATGCGAAACGTATGGCGAAAATTTCATACCATGAAGTTATCAGGGACAGGCTCAGGGTTATGGATATGACTTCTGTTGCCCTCTGCATGGATAACAATTTACCAATTATAGTTTTTAATCTTTTTGACAAAGGATCTCTGAAAAAAATTATTTCAGGTGACGACCTTGGTTCACTCATTTCCTGACAAGGAGTTGTTTTTATGGTTAATAATAGTATTAACCAGTTGATTGTTAATTCTGGCCATAAGC
>CAZPEK010000040.1:1026-3403 GCA_964585555.1 uncultured Leptospirales bacterium
TATGGTTAATGATATTATGACTGATGTAAAAGATCGGATGCAGAAAAGTATCGCCGCGCTGCAGCGCGACTTTACCGGTATTAGAACTGGACGGGCAAATCCTGCGATGTTTGACGGTATTACCGTAGATGTCTACGGATCCCAGATGCCGATAAACCAGGTGGCAACAATTTCAGTACCGGAACCCCGGCTGGTGGTTATACAGCCCTGGGACGCGGGAAACCTGGGAGAAATAGAAAAGTCTATTTTAAAATCAGACCTTTCCCTTAATCCGTCTAATGATGGAAATCTGATTCGGATACAGATTCCCGACCTGACTGAAGAGCGCAGACAGGAATATGTAAAACTGGCAAAACAAAAAGCAGAAGAGTGCCGGGTTGCCATCAGGAATGTCCGTCGGGATGGTAATGATATGATCAAGTCCCTTGAGAAGGATAAAGACATCTCAGAAGATGAATCAAAGACTTCCCAGGGTGACATCCAGAAACTTACTGACCAGTATGTTGATGAAGTTCAGAAACTGACTGATAACAAGGAAAAAGAGATTCTCAGTATATGAGGGTCTCTTTTGCTTTTTATATTCAATGAAGAAAAACGCATCTTCTCTCGATCCGACTGGCGTTCCCGCCCATGTTGCAATAATCATGGATGGAAATGGAAGGTGGGCAAAGCAGCGGTCCCTTTCTCGTTCTGAAGGCCATCGAAAGGGGGCAGAGGCGATAGAACCGCTCATGGATGCGGCTGTCAGTGTTGGCGTAAAGGCTGTTTCGCTTTTTGCCTTTTCTTCTGAAAACTGGGTGCGGCCCCAGAAAGAAATACTGGGCCTCTGGAAACTTCTTGATTATTTTTTTGATACAAGAATGGAAGCCCTTCACGAAAAGGGAATCAGAATTATTCATTCAGGTTCATTGAAGAGACTTCCTCCCGGGTCAAAAAAAAAGCTTGGAAATGCGATAGAAAAGACTAAAAATAACAAAACTGGTATTTTGAACCTCTGCATCAATTACGGCAGCAGACAGGAAGTCGTCGGGGCTGTGAATTGCTGGTTAGATGAGCGTCGGGGCAGTGAGAAACTGACCATGAAACGTCTTGAAAAGCATCTATTTACCGCTGATCTTCCTGAAGTAGACCTCCTCATCAGGACAAGCGGCGAATACCGTATCAGCAATTTTCTGCTTTATCAGCTTGCCTATGCAGAACTGCTTTTCACTGATGTCCTCTGGCCTGACTTTTCTCCAGAAGATTTTTACGGAGCCCTTTATGAATATCAACAGAGAGAAAGGAGATATGGTGGCATATGAACGATAGAATGAAAGAAACAATGTTGAGAGTACTGAGTGCTGTTGTTGCCCTTCCTGTTTATTTTTTTGCTATATATACCGACAGTTTCATGGCGGTGCCGGTTCTCCTGGTATCCATGCTGATTTCAACAATTTGCCTGGTTGAGTTTTACCAGATTGCGGAAAAAAACGATCAGGAAAAGGCTTTGATGGTTCCCGGTGTTATCCTGGGCCTTGCGGTTAACCTGGTGATGTATTTTTATGCCTATGGGAAAGTCATGGGGTTTTCCCGGTACATGGGTAATTTTGATGCTCGGTTGATTCTCGGGGTTATAGTGTTTTCCTTTGCGGGAATAATGCTTTTTAATCTTTTTAAGCGCCCCCTGAAAGGAACTATATACTCCCTCGGTATTACTGTGCTGGGAGTTTTTTTTGTTGTGTTGTTTTTTTCTCATATAATTTTGATGAAGTCATTAAAAGACGGTTTCTTCTATATCTTAATGCTTAATGGTGTGGTTATGATAAATGACACGGGCGCCTATTTCGGCGGTGTGCTCTTTGGAAAACATAAGACCGGTTTTGAAGTCAGCCCGAATAAATCATGGGAAGGATATTTCTCAGGTTTGCTTTTCAGTGTTATAGCCATGATTCTAATTAACCAGGTCTATTTCAGCTTTTTTGGATGAGATCTTTTTTCTCTGATTGAAGCGGCCCTTTTGGGTATTTTTATCTCTGTTTTTGCCAATCTCGGTGATCTCCTCGAGTCGGCAATTAAGCGTGACGGTGAGATTAAAGATTCAGGCTCGATAATTCCGGGACACGGGGGTATGTGGGATGTTTTTGATGCCATACTTTTTACTCTCCCGCTTTTTTATTATTACCTGATTTTTAAGGGAGTGCCCTGATTTATATGAATGATTTTTTAACCAGCGAGAGGTCTCATTGAGTTCGAGAGTCACCATCCTGGGGGCAACTGGATCTATCGGAACATCCGCCATCAGGGTACTGCAGGCTCGAGAGCGTGCTGGCGGCCTACGGCCGGGCGGTACATATCTGAAAATCGGCGCGGATCGCCGCAACGGCGGGGGCAGGAATCG
>CAZPEK010000040.1:3413-14668 GCA_964585555.1 uncultured Leptospirales bacterium
CTATGGTCTCACATGCCGTGAGAATCTTGATATCCTTGCCTCACAGATTGAGGCAGTAAGTCCCGCTGCAGTTGCTGTCGAATCAGAAGCAGCACGCTCAACTTCCCGTTACCGTGAACTCAAAGAGAAATATACGAATATTGATTTTATAGAAGGAAGTGAATGCGTCACTGAACTGGCTTCCCGCGAGGTTGACATTTCTATTTCGGCAATTGTCGGTGCCGCGGGACTTGCTCCTTCCATGGCCGCCCTGAAGGCCGCGTCACGTGTTGCCCTTGCCAACAAGGAGACCCTTGTCATGGCAGGGGATCTTTTTATGAAAGGGGCGGCAGACCTGGGTACCGAGCTGATACCGGTAGACAGCTAGCACAGCGCGATTTTTTCGCTTCTTGATCATATTGATCTCTCAACAGTATATAAGATTATTATCACTGCTTCAGGGGGAAGTTTGCGGGACATGCCGATAGATAAACTTCCCTACGTCACTCCTGAAGAGGCCCTTGCTCACCCGACCTGGAATATGGGAAAAAAAATAACCATAGATTCGGCAACTTTGATCAACAAGGGGCTTGAGGTTATCGAGGCACATTATCTTTTTTTTGCCGACTATGAAACAATTGATGTGGTTGTGCACCCTGAAAGTATAATCCATGCAATGATTGAAACCCTGGACGGGGCAATATACAGTCACATGGGAATTGCTGATATGGCCTTTCCTATCCAGTCGGCTCTTACGTGGCCTGAAAAAAAGATGTCACCTTTCGGCCGTCTCGACCTTGTGCGGGCAGGGGCTCTTTCCTTTCTGGAAGTTGATCACCACCGCTATCCCGGACTCAAGCTTTGTTATGAAGCGGGAAAACTCGGGGGAACCGCTCCGGCGGTACTGAACGGGGCTAATGAAATAGCCGTGGCGGCCTTTCTAGATAAGGAAATATCCTTTACGGATATTGTACCGGTGGTTGACAGGGTACTTCAAGGTCACCGTATAACCGGTAATCCCGATCTCGGGACAATTTTTTCTGCAGATGAAGAAGCCCGCTCCTCGGCGCGGGAAATTATTAGAGGTATAGCATTATGATGATTTTGACATACGTAGCGGCAATGGTAGTCCTTCTGGGACTTTGTATATTTATTCATGAACTGGGACATCTCCTTGGGGGGAAAATGGTGGGCATCAAGGCCCGTGTTTTTTCCATGGGATATGGAAAGGGGGTTATCAAGAAAAAAGTGGGAGACACAACCTACCAGGTGACCCTGATTCCCTTTGGGGGTTACTGTCAGTTCTACGGCGAAAATCCCGCGGAAGATCGAAAAGGAGAATCCTTTGAGTTTCTTTCCGCCGCTCCCTGGAGACGAATAGTAACAGTCGTCATGGGTCCTCTCTTTAATCTTTTCTTTGGCATTGTTATTTTTTTCGCTATGAATATGATCGGCTATGAGTCTGAAACGAATCGGGTACTTATACCTGAAAGGTTGATGAGCGGTGAACATATGGCACCAGCTGCAAAGGCGGGTATGGTATCCGGTGACCGGATTGTCAGGATTGATAACCGGGATGTTGCTGATTTTGAAGACATTCAGGCCAGGGTCCTTTTTTCCGATGGCCGTGACTTGAAGGTTACTGTTGAGCGCGGTAAAGAGAAAAAAGAGCTCACGGTAACACCAGAGCTGATAAAAGGCTCAGGCCATTATGCCATGGGAATACGTCCTTACGGCGATAAGGTTGTTATTGCCGGGGTGGGGCATGGTGATGTTGCTGAGGCTTCGGGGCTCCAGAGCATGGACGTTATTACCAGTCTTGACGGTAAAGAAATAAGCAATGAGCAGCAGTTTATTGAATACATCAAGCCTCGTGCGGGTAAAAAGATACTAATGACTATTCTCCGTCGGGGAGAAGAGAAAAAGGTTGTTGTTACACCCCGGGTCAACCGGTTGATAACTATAAACGGGAATGCCATAATGGATATGGATAACCTGCAGAAGCTGGTGAGAACCATGGCCCTGTTAAGGGATGGTGAGCGGGTTTTTTCAGCCGATAATTTTATTGAATTTATAAATAAAAACAGGGGTAAGGAAGTTACCCTGACCTATGAAAAGGTGAAAATTTCCGGAAAGATCAACTATGACGACAGGGGATATATCGGCGCCAGCCCGACTATTAATCCCCACAAGGTTCTTATTCAGTACGGTTTTGGGAAAAGTGTAGTGCAGGCATTAATTGACCCCTATGATTTTATTGTTATGAATCTGAAGGGGTTCGGTATGATTTTCTCTGGACAGATGTCCCTTCGGGAAAATCTCTCCGGTCCGATACGGATTGCCCAGATAGCCGGGGATGTTGCCTATTACAAGGGGCTTTCTGCCTTTATACTTCTGATGGCAAAAATATCCATTATACTGATGGTGATGAACCTGCTCCCCATACCTGCTGTTGACGGAAGTCATCTGGTCTTTTATTTTATCGAGATGATCCGCAGAAAGCCTATTAATCAAAAGATTATGGAACGCATCCAGGTAGCGGGAGTTCTTATACTGATCACCATTGGTGTGTTTGTTATTATTAATGATATTTCAATGCTGCCGGCAATTCAGCGGCTTTTTAACTAACAGTTCCTCAAACCTGGTCCCCCGGGCCCACAGAGGGGACTGCCTCTTTTCTCTCCATGATTGGTCCCTCTGAAGCACCCTGAGAGTGACTTGTGTCTTTTTGTTGGTTGAAGATAGTTGCAAGTTTTGCAAGATGACTTTATTTTTATATTAGCTATTGAATATATTAAAAAAGTCTTGTATGGCAGGTGTATATAGTTAATGTTTTATTATAATATGTTAAGCAAAGTGGAAACAGAAACTGGTTTATCTTTATGAAATAAAGGCAGGCTATGAAAGCAACATTAGAAAAGTTTTTTCTCAGTAAATATAAGGATGCAGCTCTTATAACCAGGCGCCGTGCTAAAATATATCTTTATTTTGTACTGGTTATTGCATTAATTATGGCATTTTCTACAGCAACAATGATTACAATGGGTTTTTATCCATTGTTCTCAATCGAAGCCCTTTCCCGGTTTATGCTTCTCTCCCTTGGCATAATTGGTCTTTTTCTTTTAGCGGGAGGTGTTTATTATGTCGCTGCAAATACACTGGTTTTCGGGGCAATTGCAGCAACAGCTCTCCAGATATTGACCGTTGACTACACATCAGAAAGTCATCTGGTTCTCTCAATTTTTATACCAACTCTTTTTATAATTACCGCAGGTCTTTTGTCTACCGCTCCAACAGTAATTATTGCCGGAATAGCGACCGTAGTAATCGGCGTTACCGGTGTCATGAATTCAGAAGTGCTTGCGCCAGAAGCAGCCAGCAGGGCTGCATTTGTATTTACCTTTATAGTGATGTTTATCACTGTTCAGTGTTATTTAATTTTAAATAATACGAAGTCAGCTGTTTCTGAGATTAATGAGAAGATGGAGAAGAACATGCAGCAGCATAATCTGTTGACTTCTCTTCTGGAAAACGTAAAGCAGCTCTCTGATCAGCTTGCAGCTTCATCCACAGAGCTTTCAACCACGGCTATGCATTTTTCAGATAATGCCCAGCATCAGGCATCATCGGTGGAAGAAATCTCAGCATCTATTGAAGAGGTCTCTGCAGGGATAGATTCAATCGCCGAAAATTCAGATGGCCAGAATGAAGCCATGGTGCTGCTGGTGCAGAAAATGGCCACCTTTAGTAAGAATATTCTTGAAATGAAACAACAGGTTGAGGCAATGCTCACCCGTGTTGAAGGGATTATGGGATCTGCACATGAAGGCAACCAGAATCTTGAAAACATGAAACTGAGTATGGGTAATATTAAACACAGTTCAGGTGAAATTACCGGTATAATTAATATAATTAATGATATTTTTGATCAGATAAACCTTCTCTCTCTTAATGCCGCTATTGAAGCAGCACGGGCCGGTGAGGCGGGACGTGGATTTGCCGTTGTTGCTGATGAGATTTCCAAACTGGCAGAGCAGACGTCTCAAAGTGTTCAGAGTATTCGTAACCTGGTAACAACAAATGAACAGGAAATAGAAGACGGCAGTGTTAATGTAGATCGGACAGTAGAGACCATCAGTATGATCATTGAAGGTGTTTCTGGAAATTTTAATGCGATGAAAAACATAGCATCAAATATGGATGCCCAGCTCGCTGCCAACGATGAAATCAATGAAGAAGCGAACAGAGTAAAATCAAAAATAGAGGAAATTAAAACAGGAACCAGCGAGCATAAGTCAGCAATGGAAGATATTGTGACAACCATCGCGTCAATAAACAACCTGACTCAGGATAACTCAGCTGGAGCCGAACAAACCTACTCCAGTACCGAAGAACTCGCTTCAATGGCAGAAACCCTGAGAGGAATGGTCTCAGTAATTGATGATGATTGATTCCATTATATCCTGGTTGCGTGTCCCGGGATAATTATGATTTACTTGTTCCGTTTTTTTGCTGCCCATTAAGAACGTATTTAAGAGTATCGTGAAAAATTGATATCGGCACATAAATTTAGTGTGCAGTTATCTGATTTTAAAGATTAATATAAAATAAATCAGCTGTTTTCATCTGTGTAAATTATTACTTTATTGGCGTCAATTTTATATGCTGATGGTGTTATTTTTAAAATAGTATTATTATAAAGCAGTTCTA
This sequence comes from uncultured Leptospirales bacterium, assembly GCA_964585555.1. Classification (GTDB taxonomy): domain Bacteria; phylum Spirochaetota; class UBA4802; order UBA4802; family UBA5550; genus CAZHNW01. The sequence goes on from CAZPEK010000040.1 coordinate 8,103, forward strand.
TCTCAGATTTTTTTATCATTTTTTTAACAGCATACAGGTTTATATCAGCTTCTCGCAAGACTTTGTCGTAATAGTCATTTATGTTGATGTATGTTTCTTTTGAAAAATCTATTGTGCGGCAGCCTGTTGATACTTTGTAGGGTATGTTGTTTATATTAGTAATTATTTTTTGAGTAATTATTTCTATATTGTTTTCGATTTCTGAAAGATAGATACAGAATTCGTCACCACCATATCTGGAAATAACATCTGTTTTCCTGACAGAGTTAATGAGAGCTTCTGAAATACTTTTTAAAAGGTTGTCTCCTGTCTTGTGCCCCAGGTTGTCATTTACTTCCTTGAATTCATTGCCGTCGATAAAGAGTATTGCAGCGGTTCCTTCTTTTCTGCGAAATCCTTTTTCTAAATCCTTTTTAACAAATTCAATAAACCAGAAACGATTATAAAGCCCTGTCAGCATGTCTTTCGTTGCTAAACTGGTCATCTCTTTCAGTTCTATTGTTCGTTCAGTAATGTCTCTTAGTATTCCTTCAAAACCTGTAACTTTGCCTGTTTTTTTGTCTATGATTGGTGAAATGGATATCGAAACTGAAATAATCTCACCATTTTTTTTAATGAGTTCCCATTCAAGTTCCTTAAGGCGCTTTTTTGTTTTATAGACTTTATTAAAGGTTTCTTTTGTATATCGGGCAATTTCTTTGTTTGGAGATAGCTGTTTGTAATTTAATCCCTTTATTGATTCTTGGTCATAACCAATCAGTGTAAGGAGAGATTCATTGTATTCCAGGAGATTTCCCTGCAGGTCAAGGTGATAATATCCATCAGGAATTTCTTCCATCAAGCGCTGATGTTTGTCGACAATTTCCAGTAGTTTCTGTTCAGTTTTTTTTCGTTCAGAAATATTAGTGCCAAATATCTCAAAGCTGGAAATCTCTCCATGATCATCGAAGAGTGCACAAACTTCCTGCTGCATCCAGATGCTTTCTCCTGATTTGGAAACAATGGGAAATTCGTTAACAGTGAATTCTATTTTTTTCTTTAACTGGTTGAGATAAAAAAGTGAAACTTCTTTTTTATAATCTGGATGGACAAACTCCCAAAAAGATTGTCCCTGGAGCTCTTCTGCCCTGTAGCCACTTTCGCTTATTACATACCCGTTAAAATGAATAAATTTTCCATCCGAAGAAAGAGTGTATGCAAGTACTTTCGCAAAGTTGAGCATTTTGTTAATAGTTTTTGCATCATATATTTGATAGTTTACTTGTTTGTCTTTTGGCAGCACGTTAGTACCTGTAGCCCTGTTTACCTATAGGAGATCAAATTGCTGACAAAAGTTTCGCATGATTAGTGCCTTTTGTCAATATTTTAACATTCCAGTTGTATGCCTGGTGCCAGGTGAGGGTATTTACTTTTAAGTTTTTTAAAGCGGCTGAACCTTTTAGAGGGAGAGATTCTTTTCCATGATAAGAACCTTCAGCTTCGTTCCGTCAATATTCTCAACACGTTCCCCGGTTTTCTTAAATCCCATTTTTCGGTAGAACTTTACTCCCTTGATATCATTTTCTTCTACCTCAAGGTGAATTGTTTTCGCCCCGGGAAACCGGTCAATAGACTTTTGCAGCAGGTCAGCCCCGATGCCCTGTCTCTGATTTTCGGGATGTATGTAGAGCCTTCCTAATACAATATTGCCGCCGTCATTTTCAACGGCTGTAGCGAGACCGATTATTTTCTCCTCTTCGTTGAGGGCTATGAGAAAATGAACATGGGGATTGGAGATTTGTTTTTTCAGGAGTTCAGGGTTATGCCAGATCTCAGTGACTTTATGGATTATCTGGTTGCTCAGGAATGATGCATAGGTGTCTGCCCATGTGTAACTGAGAAGCTGTTCGGCCGCGGGAAGATCTTCCGCGGTAATTTCCCTGATGGTGACTGCTGCCATATGACTTTCTCCTCAATGCAGCACAGGCTGCGAATTGTCTCTATGTTAATAGTAACAATTTTTTGGGGGGGGAGTCAAGGAAGTTTACTGATTTGTTTCGAGTCGCCGAAGTTTCTTCCTTCGAGGGCTTTGTATACTGTTGAGTAGGAATTTGATGCGTTCCAGAAGAGAAAACCCCGGGCACCAGAATCATGGGATGCCTTCATCTGCCTGATGATGTAATCGGCGTTGTACTTTGAAACCTTCCAGCCGAAGGCCTGCAGCCAGGGTCTGATGGTGACGCCCTTTTTTTGAAGGCGTTCCATAACTTTGCGGTTACCATGGTAGATGAAATAATAGGGCCGGTTGGCAGGACTGCTGTAACCGTCAAAATCATCATTAAAATGAGAAGGATAGAGCATCGGTGATATACAGTCACAGTATTTTGACATCAGTTCGATTCTTTGACCTGTTTTTCGAATGTCAACTTCCTTTCCCCAGGCGACAACACCGAAGATATCGATGGAGAGGCGCACCTTGAAGGGCTGAAGCGCTTCGTAGGCCCTTTTGAGAAAGGCGGCTATGACTTCTTCCTTTTTCATAACACCGAAACTGAAAGCGAATTTTGCATCTTTCAGATCACCCACAGTTGGAAATCTGATATAGTCGAATTGAATTTCATCAACACCCTTTTGAGCCAGCTCAAGGGCCAGGGCGATATTGTAGTCCTGCACTTCGCGGCTGCTAGGATCGCACCAGAGTTCTTTTCTGCCCCGATTCCATACGCCTCCGTTTTTCTTTGACTGGATGGCCATGTGGGGCAATGGTGTATACGTTATGTTTTCTCGCCTCGCGGATAAAGAGGTCGATATTGCCGATGGTGTGCTGCCGGGAGAGATTGTATTTTTTAACCAGCGCCACCCGGCTCGGGTAGCTGACAATCCCGGGGATGTCTTTTACGTCGAATACTATTGCATTGATTCCCCGGCTGTGAAGGGATTTAAGGTCCTTCAGGGTTTTCATCGAGCCCGTGGTAATTCCTGAATAATAGAGCCCCCTTACGTAGGGCATGATCGGTTTGGTTTCATGTACCAGGGTTTTGACTATTGACGGAAGGCTGCCCGGTATAACCAGGGTACGTTTCTTTTTATTTTGTAAGGAAGTATTCAGCTTTTTCATATCCCGGGCCAGGTGTGATGACCGGTAATACCTGGTAAAGGGAAGGGCCAGGGCCGCGATAGAAGAGACTGATGGTGCCCCGTCTCCCTGGTAGAGGAATATCCCCCCGCAGTGAATAAAACCGGGCTCAAGATTTTCATAAGCGGCCTGGTAGCGTGGTACAGGGAAGGACATGCTTCCCTTTTCAGGAGCTGTCATGTTGTATACGATATCACTGAGCCGTGAGCGGCCATAGTCGACAGCATAGCGTATTCGGTAGTAATTGGCACTGATTAGGACTGCGGAGACAAGCAGTATAAGCATGGCTATGGCGGTATTTTTTTTGAAATTGTTCATATTGAAATTTTCATTTTTTCTGATATTGTATTTATTATCGGACAAAATTCCTGAAAAACCAGTACTCAAAGGAGCGGGTATACTGTGCGGGGCTTCATGAGGGGGCCCTGCACAACAGATCCTGAGATTTATGTCAGGGAATTATACTTCTTATGTCTTATTTCGGATAACAAGAAAATGTGCAATTACAATTTTTTGTCATATGATATTTTTTTGATGGATTGGGTTGCCGCAGGTATAGTAAAATGCTCTCCAGTTTTTGTGCGTTTCCTGCTTGCGGAGAAAAGCGGGTACCTGTAGAATTGTTCCCGAAGATTATTCTCTTCAGGGACTCGGCGGGCCGGGGAAAGCGAATTTATTATGATTAATGAGACAGTAATTAAAACAGGACAAAAGGTACTGGGCCTCTGGGCGGGGTACCTGAGGTTTCATGATTACCTGAAGTCGATTGTTATATCCTTCAGGTCTTTGAAATACCTGCGGTTTCGTTCGCTTTATACTATTATTATTAATCAGACACGGTTTACGGGAATAGATGCTCTTCCCTTTGTTGTCTTTATTGCCCTTCTTATTGGCGGTACGGTAATTATCCAGGCCATGACATCGCTGCCAAAATTTGGTATAGAGGGATTTCTGGGTAACCTGATGGTTATTATCATTGCCCGTGAACTTGGTCCTCTTATTACGGCCCTTATTGTAATCAGCCGTTCAGGTTCCGCCATTACTGCTGAAATCGCCACCCAGACCCAGAACGGAGAAATTAAATTCATGGAAATAATGGGAATCGATACAAAGCTCTATATCGTTTTTCCCAGAATTGTGGCATCGACCATTGCTCTTTTTTCTTTAATGATAACCTTTGACCTGGTTGCCTTTGCCGGGGGCTTTATGATTTCCCGGCTTACGGTCTTTATTCCCGTTGATACTTTTTTCCAGTCCCTTCTCGATGCCTTCAGTTTCAAAGACCTGGTGGCAACGGTTCTCAAATCGATTATTTACGGGGTGATGATACCACTGATCTGCTGTTACTATGGTTTTAAGCCAAAGTCGAAATTTGAAATACCCATATTTGTATCTCGGGCGGTAATCAGGACCCTTGCAATTATACTCTTTATAAATATGACCGTTTCGGTTTTCTTTTATCTCTAATGGAATGAGGCCCATGGAAGAAATGCACTACATGCTGGAAGTCAGGAATATTGTTTCAACCCTGGACGCGGGAGAGCATCTGAGAAATATTTCCTTTAACCTCGAGAAGGGGGAAAATATAGTGTTTTTCGGTCCTGAGAATTCCGGCCTCGATATTCTTTTTCCCGTTATCATGGGGCTTCAAAAATTTGAAGGGAATGTACGATACAAGGGAAAGGAAGTTGCTGATTTTGATTATATTCAGCAGCATAATTACAAAAAAGAAATTGGCTACCTGCACAGTGACCTCGGGTTGATCAGCAATATGTCCGTAGAAATGAACATTTCGCTTCCCCTTGAGTATCATTCCGAAATGAGCAATGTAGAAATCAAGGAATTTGTCAGCAGCCTGATATATGATCTCAACCTTGATTACTGTAAAAAACTGCGTCCCGTTGACCTGAGCAATTCTGAGGCCCTGCGTACCGCCTATGCCCGCGCCATTGTTCTCGATCCGGATATTCTGCTGGTGGAATATGCTTTTGAAAGTCAGTCTCCCCTGAACATAAATTCTTTTCGGGAAATTTTAAAAAAACGGGCGATTCATCCTCGTAAATCAAATCTCTTTGTTACCTATGAACCGGAAAATTTTCTTGATATGGCTGAAAATTACATTATGCTTTTTAATGGCGCCATTGTTTTTGAAGGGACTGCTGAAGATCTGCGCAGTTCAGAGAACAGGTTTTTAAAACAGTACCGGGAGCGTTCAAGCACCGGCCCCATGGTAATATTGTAGGCCGGAGAGGCAAGATTTTTTACATGAGACTAAAGAGAGAGGGGGAACCCTGTACTCCCTTGTCAGAGTTTCTATATTTAACAGAGGAAATAAAAAATGGTTAAACGTGATAAAAATGAATATAGAGTGGGGCTTTTTATTCTGATCCCTGTGGTGTTTCTTCTTCTTATTGTAATGCTGAAACTCGGCTATTCTGTGGCCAGTTCGACAATTGATGTCTATCTTAAAGTCGACAGCCTCACCTCGGTAAAAAACGGTACACCGGTTATGATAAAGGGATACACCATAGGTCGGGTCGTTGAGATCGAACCGGTATACCAGCCGGCTCTTCATTTTCTTGCAACCATGCGCATTGACGCGGATATTGAGCTCTACGAAGATTCTTCTGCTGTTATCGCAAACCAGAATGTCCTGGGAGATCCGGCTATTGAATTTAAAAATCCTGAAAGACGGGGCCCCCGCCTGAGGCACCGGGACGTCATTGAAGGTATTGAGTATGCGGGTCTTAATGCCCTGATGCAGGATGTCCATAAGCTTCTTGCCGGTCTGTCAACAACAGTTGGCGGTGTTAACCAGATAGTTCTGGAAAGCCGAACTAATCTCCGGAGCCTGACCACTAATCTTTCAAACAGTGTCGCCAATATCAACAAGCTTCTTGAAGATTCACAAAAGGATATTCTTGTTACCCTTAAGGCTTTTCGCCAGACCGCCATTACCATGCAGGAGATTTCTGTTGAGCTGAAGAAACACCCGGTTAAATTTCTTTTCAAGGACTGATAAATGTCCTCTATATATGTTGATCCCCTTCTTGAAATGCTTGCTTATTTTCAGGAAATTATTTCTATCTACCGGGATGAGTCGGGTGCGTTTCTTGCCTTTCAGCCCTTCGATTTTCTACCCCGGGAAATTCTCAGCACTTTCGGGATGGAAGTTATCACTCCGCCGCCAGGAACATCAAGGCGTTGCGAGAATCGGGCAGACTTCAACTTCCCCCCCGAATTATTTGATTTTCATATTTTACCTTCAGCATCAATAAAACCAGACAACACCGATGAAAGATCCGGTACAGTTTATTTTGACGGCTTTACGGGCTATGGTGAAGACGCGGCGGTTGAAATTCACAGGGCTCTTGAGCATCTCATCAATGAAACTCTTAAGAAAAATATCAAAGATATTGATGTACCTTTTTTCCAAAAAAAGGCTGAAGCC
>CAZPEK010000041.1:0-14615 GCA_964585555.1 uncultured Leptospirales bacterium
GCCCCGCCGATAGCTAATGAAAGTGAAGCACCTAGCATAGCTGTCATTTCCGGCGCTCCCTGATTTTTCACTGGTTGCCGATTCGTTCTTGTAATATTCAACCGCACTCTTCGAGTTCTCAGACTTTGAAGCGGCAAAGATTAGTTCCCCTCCCTCGCCTGCCGGTACATCGTTCATCTTTTCATCTACAAGTCGAAACTTCGCCTTCATGGTCGGTTTGCCGATTGATCCCACCGGCGCGGTTCCGAGATTAAGAATCGTTTTCCCGCCTCCGTCTACCGCCCCGTAGGCTTCGTAGATCGTGGTGCCGAAACGTTTTTCAAACTTTTCCCACAGATCCGCAGGGCAGGCTGCCGAGAGAATAAAGCGGACACTGTTTTTATTATCCGCCTCATTCTCAGGCTGTTTCATCAAAATAGGAATCATCGCACCGATGGTATTAAAAGAAGTCACCCTGTTTTGACGAACATCCTCCCAGAACCGGCTGGCTGAAAATTTCTTCCGCAGAATAACCGTACTCCCCACACACTGGCCGCAGGTTATGGTAACAAAGAGGGCGTTGCCGTGAAAAAGCTTCAGGGCGGTATAAAGCACATCAGACTTCCGATAAAGAAGATGGGCTACCATGGATAATATCTTAACATTGGTATTGCTGTACCGGTAGACCACACCCTTCGGAAGTCCCGTGGTTCCCGAGGTATAGGTAATAAAACAAATATCATCCCGGTTATAGGGACCATCCGGATCTTCAGACAACACGGGAGCCTGTCTGCGGGCCTCCTGGAAAGTCGGGTATCCCTTTTCTTCCCCCCCATACTTTTTTCTTCCGTTACATTTACAATTATTGTTTCAATGTTCTCAAGGCGGTCACGGATCTTTTCAAGAACCGGCAGCATCGTGTCATCAATAAGAAGAAACTTCGCGTCGCAGTGATTTAAAATATAGAGAAGGCTGTCTCCCACCAGAGACGTGTTCACAGGAACCGAGTACATGCCGATTTTTTGAAGGCCAATAAAGGCATCGAGAAAGGAAGGAGAGTTTTCCATGAACAGGGCCACCCCGTCGCCCTTTCCGCCCCCGAGGCTTTTAAAATAGTTTGCCGCCCGGCTGGCGTTATCATTCATATCAATGTAACTGTATTCTTTATCTTCAAAAATCAAAAAGGTTTTCTTTTTATACTTTCTGGCCTGTTCCTCCATGAGCTCTCCCCAGGACATGTCGCGGCTGATATTCATACTGAAAAAGCCGGGGAAGTTTTCCTTGAGGGTTCCGCGCCTGAATTCCTTCACCATGAAAATGCCGAAGGACTTGATTATATTCTTTAAGGTTCTCAATTTGCCAATAGTAATACTTCTCATTTTTCTACTCCTGATTTCATTTATGATGACGGGGCTTCAAATATATGAACGCACATTGCCGCCTCTTCAACCCCGAGAGCACCGCCGCCGTTTTCTGCTATACCGATGCGGGCCCCCTGCACCTGCCGGTCTCCCGCCGCGCCGCGAACCTGGGTAACTATTTCATGTATCTGTCCCAGCCCTGAGGCGCCTATTGGATGCCCCCGGGACTCAAGGCCCCCGCTGGGATTAACAGGAATTCTTCCCCCGAGCTTTGTTGCTCCCTCTGCGGCAAGAAGACCTCCCTCGCCGCGGGCGCAAAATCCCAGGTTCTCTGTCTGGTGCAGCTCACCATAGGCGGTGGCGTCATGGACTTCCGCGCAGTCCATATCACCAGGTCCTGTGCCGGAAACTTCATAGGCCTGCGCCGCCAGGCGTGTACCGATATTGTCTTCATCTTCGAGGCGATCCCGCCCTGACCCGCAGACCGATGCCCTGATACGGACCGCCTGGCTCATCAACCCGAGACGCCTGACGGTTTTTTCATCACACAGGATGGCCGAATAGGCTCCGTCACCCACCTGTGCGCACATGGAACGGGTCAAAGGCCAGGTAACGAAACGGTCCCTCAGCACCGCGTCAACTGACACATCAAACTGGTACTGGGCATTGGGATTCAGGGTTGAATGAAAATGATTCTTTGAAGCAATTGCGGCAAACTGTTCGATGGTGCTGCCGTAGGTTTTCATATGCTTGCGGGCCTCATGGCCGTAGACATCCATAAAGGGAGAATGGTCACCGCTGTTAATTTTTTTTAATTCCTTCAATACATCATAGCCCATTGATTCTCCGATTCTAATTGCTACAACCAGATTATCCCTGAAGCTTTTGTAACGGCTTTTTATTGTTTTTCTTTTCTTTTTCGATTTCTTCGCTGCAACAGCATATACCTTCCGATGCTCTTTCATTGCATTGAGGTCATCATCGGTAAGAGAAAACTCCGTAAAGGTTCTCATGGTATCTACCAGGTTTCCCGTATCCATGCCGGTAAGAAAGCCTGAAAAGACCAGTGACTGATTGCTGTCATAAATTTTTTCCGCTCCCAGGGCCATAGTCACATCATAGTGTCCCCCGGCTACAGACATCCAGGCGTGATGAAAGGCGGTCGAACCACCGGCGCAGGCGTTTTCTATATTAGTTATCGGTATTGTATCAATACCCAGGGGGCGCAGGGCGACCTGACCCCGAATGCAGGTCTGGCGGTGATACTCACCCCAGGCTGAATTGGCAAACCAGAGGGCCTGAATATCCTTCGCTTCGAGTCCCCCTTCCTTGAGGCAGGGTTTTACGGTCATCCCGCAGAGGTCGGGAATAGTTTTTTCAAGATACTTGCCGTATCTGATTGTATGGGCGGCAACTACATAAACATCTCTCATTGTTTTCTTCCTTATATTTTTTTCCCTACATCCTATGACCTTCCGCCACCCCCCAACCCCCCGGAGGGGGGCTTTAAAGATACTGCATTTTGTCATGCAAGTCCCCCTCCGGGGGATTTAGGGGGCCGGGCGGTACGGACAGTAATGAGCTTTATTGATAAAAATATAAAAAAAAATTAATCCCCTGTCCTGTACCCTTTGAAGGGAATATACCATAACTTCAATGAGTGTCGTTAAATGCTTTTCTCCATACAAATTCACCGAAAAGTGGTAAAATAAGGGAACAGGTACTCAATGAATATTGTTTAATAAAACTTTAATCAATGTAAGACGACCAGACGGTTTATCGGTATTTTAAAAAAGATGATTTTTTTAAAAGGGGAAGAGTATGCCACTCAGAAGAAAAAATAAAAAACTGAAACCGTACCATATGCTCAGGCTTACGCGTATTCTTCTGTATATTATCTTTTTTCTATCAAAGACTCCCCGTTTTACCACAGTACTTCTCAAAATACTGCGTCCCCTGTATGTTCCCCTCAAGGAAACCTGGCTCAATAAAAAACTTCGCTACGGACTCCTTACTATTGGGGCAGGAAGTTTACCCCCGGATATCCTGAAAGCCTATGGATACGGAGCGAAAGCCATTATAGAAAACATCAACGAAGTGCTTAAGGCGGAAAAAAACAATGAGCCGATAGTATGGGTTGAATGGATACTGAACCCTGAACTCCTTGAAGCCTTTAATGTTACGTCCTTTAATCCCGCGGTGCTTAATGTCTTCGGAAATGTCTACGGCGCCGAGGGGCCCAGCACCCTGATCGCCGAAGCGGAGCGCCAGGGAATACCGGTAGAGTACTGCTCCGCCATGAAGTGTGACATGGGGGCATACATGCTTGAGCAGGTCCCGAAACCGGCCCTGACCATTGTTGGCTCCCATCCCTGTGACACCAATGTTTCAATTAACCAGTCCTTTGAATACCTGATGGATATTCCTTCCTTTATAATTGATATTCCCTACTGGAAGGATGCCTACTCCTATGAATATGTCAGCAAACAGGTATGGGAGCAGATTAATTTCCTTGAAAAGCATCTCGACAGAAAGATTGACTGGCAGAAAATGGAAGAAATGATGCAGCGCATCAATAAATTCAATTCATACCTGACAGAAGTTACTGAAATGCACCGCGCTATCCCCTGTCCCGGTTCTCACTTCAACCTGGTTTTTGCCTGGGTAGTCCGTGAGCTTAATGTACGGTCGCCCTATGCGTTAAAAATGGCAGAGCACCTTCACCGGGCAATAGAAAAGAGATACAAGAAGGGAAAAGGCGTCATAAAAAATGAAAAAATACGCGTGCTTCTCTGGTTTCCTCCCATTGCTTTTTTTACCCATGTCTTTAACTGGATGCAGGATGAATTCGGCGCCGTGGTGGTTGCTGATTTTATAGGTAATGTCTCAACCGTCCATGTCGACACCTCGTCACACGACTCTATGATTCGTGATTTTGCCCGTACCCAGATGCACCTTGCCATGGGGCGCCAGTGTCACGGCCCGGTATAATTTATTACCAATGAAATGGAAGAGGCAATGGACGCCTATAATGTTGACTGTATGATTTTTACCGGCCACCAGGGATGCAAACATGGCTGGGCTGCCCTGAAAATAATCCAGGATATCTGTAAAAAAAGAAATCTTCCCACCTTATATCTCAGCATTGATATTATGGACCAGCGCTACCTGGACGAGCAGGGAGTCCGCAATGAAATCACCGGATTTTTCCGAGACCAGGGGTGGGCTGAATGAATATTTTTGAAAAAGTAGAAGCAATTGTCAAAGCAAGCGGTTCAGATGCCATCACCGAATATTTTGATGAAGGCAAAAAAGCAATAGGTTACTTTTGTTCATATATACCTGAAGAAGTAATTCATGCCGCGGGTTTCATCCCCTATCGAATGCGTGCTGTCGGCACCAGGGGAACACAGAAGGGAGATGTTTATTTTTCATCAATTAATTGCACCTTTGTGCGCAACTGTTTCGACAAGGTTCTTCATGGAGACTTTTCATTTCTCCAGGGTGTTGTTGTTTTAAACGGCTGCGACCACACCAGGCGAATCTATGACAACTGGCGTCACGCCGACGTGCCCCCTGATTTCAGATACATGTTTGCCGCCCCCCATGTAATCAATGACCTTTCAAAAAAAGAATTCACCCGGGAAATCAGTACCTTCATTACCGCCCTCGAAAATAATTTTAAAATTTCGATAAAGGAAGATAATCTGCAAGAGTCGATCAGGCTCTATAACCGAAAACGAACACTTCTTAAAATGATATACGACATGAGAAAGGAAGAAAAAGTCCCCATTCACGGAAGCGAATTGCTTAAAATAATACTCGCTGTCACGGCCATACCGGTTGAGAAGGCCATTGCTCTTCTTGAGGAAGTAATCGAAGCCTGCAGGGATCGAAAAGTCAATGCCCATGGCGACCTGCGCCTCTTCATTTCAAGCGGCTGCATGGAAGAACCGGAACACCTTGAGCTCATTGAGCAGTGTGGCGCGGTGATTGTTGCTGATAATCTCTGCCTCGGGAGCAGGCATTTTGATACCCTGGTTGACGAAGAATGTGAACCCCGAAGGGCCCTGGCTGAACGATACCTGACCCATCTCAGCTGCCCCCGGATGATGAATGCCTTCTCTGACAGGCTTCAGTATATTAATTCAATCCGAAGTGAATTCAAGGTTGACGCGGTTATTGCAGAAAAACTAAAATTCTGTGACCTCTGGGGGGGAGAGATTTTCATTATGCGCCGTGAATCTGCGGCACGGGAATTTCCTCTTCTCGCCCTGGAGCGGGAGCTTTACGGTAAGGATAAGGGACAGATTAAAACAAGAATACAGGCTTTTTTTGAGCAGGTGCGCAACAATCAGAAAACTGAAGATAATTTTTTTACATTAGAAAAAGATTAAAGGGAGAGAGTGTCCCCCGGAGAGAGCCCTGCTCTCCCCGAAACAGTAACAGAGTCTGCGGGACAGGTCGCTCAAAAATAAAATATAAAAAGAGGTCCATATGCAAAGAGAAAACTATGAATATATCATCATTGGAACCGGTCCCGGGGGAGCCCCGGTAGCCCTTGAACTGGCAAAGGCGGGGAAAAAGGTACTGATTATTGAACGTGGTGCCTACCATAAAAAGTTTCTCGGCTTCCCCCTTGGAATGCGTCTTTCTGAAAAATTTTTTATCTTTAACCGTTCGAAGGAAGGTGTCGTCATGGAACGGGGCCTTACGGTCGGCGGTTCTTCCATGGTCTACCAGGGGAATGTCTTTGAGCCTACAAAAAAATTCATCCAGTCAGTAGGCCTTGACTTTGGTCCCGAGGCAGAAGAAATAAAAAAAGAAATCGGCGTGCGAAAACTTCCCTCCCATTTCTACGACCAGGAAAAAGGCAGGGGCCTCGCAAGAATGCTTGAGGTTGCTGAACAGATGGGCACCCCCTTTGAAGAACAGGAAAAATTCGTCGATCCGGATAAATGCAAAAAGGGTTGTGACTGGTGCATGATGGGCTGTCCCCATGACGCCAAGTGGACCACCCGGAGGTATATCGACGAGGCGGTAGAGAAATACGGTGCTGAGTTAATGGTCTCGTCACCGGTTGACAAACTGATCTTTGATGATACAAAGAAAAAAGTGATCGGTGTTGAACTGAAAGGTAAAAAGAAAATTTATGGAGACAATATAATACTGGCAGCCGGGGGAATCGGTAGTCCCGGGATTCTCCTCCGTTCAGGAGTCACCTATGCAGGCAAACGCTTTTTTATGGACCCCATGACCATTGTTTACGGAACCAGCAAAGACTCCAATGGCGGACAGTGGGGCCAGCAGACCTTCACCCACGCCATTGAGTCATATGCTGAAAGCGATGGTTTTATGATAGCCAACAGCGCCGCCTGGGGAACCTGGTGTGTCATGAACATTGTCAGGCCAGGGGTGATGCTGGAAAACTGGTATAAATTTCCAGTCGTTAAACGCGGCATGGGACTCTTTGTCAAGCTGGCGGAAGATGACAGGGGGGAAATCTATCCCAATGAAAAGACCAGCAAGCCGATGACTGAAAATGACATACGGCGCATGAACCGGGGCGTTGATATGGCAAAGGAAATCATGATCAAGGCCGGGGCAAAGGAAAACAGCCTTTCAGAGCTCCGCTGGGCCGGAGGGCATCCCGGGGGGACTATCGAGATGGGCAAGTACGTCGATTATGACTTTAAGACCGAGTATGAAAATCTCTATGTCTGTGACGCCTCGGTTCTTCCTGTTTCGCCAGGATCGCCCCCCAGTCTGAGCATCATGGCGCTGTCACGACTCCTGAGCAAGTTTATCTTAAAAAAAGTTAAAACTGAATCACGGAGAATAACAGACTGATTATCACAACCTGCACTTGATACCATAATCGAGTAAGGCTCCATTACATCCCAATTGGCGGATGCTCAGAGCCTCTTATGAGGCTCTGAGCATCCGAAACTTTACAAAGCACTTCATCTAAAGTTAAATGGTGAAGGCCGGCTGTTCAGCTTAAAAAAATTAATCCTGGAATATTTTATAAAAACCTGCTATATTCCTTGACAATTATATCGTTATCGACTTAATAGTCACCAACCTGAAACAATGCACTCCCTGAAATCAGAGGGGGCGTACCGGCTTTTTACGCCACATACCGGTATGCCCCCAATGGAGGACCCATGTACGGCTACTACGGAAAAATATTAACAGTAAACCTGACCGATCAGTCTCTCGAAATCACTGAATTTGATGAGACCTATGCCCGGCAGTGGATCGGCGGCAATGGCTTCATTGCTGAAATTATCAATCGTACTGTTCCTCCTGATGCCGATGCCTTTTCTCCTGAAAATGCCGTCGTCTTCGCCACCGGCCCCCTGAATGGATCTCCCCTCTGGGGAACCGGTCGTGGCCACCTGGGTGGCATCTCTCCCCTCACCGGGTACTTTGCTGACTCAAACTTCGGGGGAGATTTTGCCGCCGCCCTGAAACGAAGCGGCTTTGATGCGGTTTCCATAACCGGTATAAGCGACACTCCCTGCTATCTTTTTCTTGATGACGGAGAGGCCCGGCTCCACGATGCAAGCCCTCTCATGGGGCTTGACATTGAAAAGGCCCATAAAGCGATATCCGCCTCTGACCCAAAAAATATTGAAACAGCCCTCATTGGCCCGGCAGGAGAGAACCTGGTCCTCTTTGCCAACATCATGTGCAGCGGTAAGCGTCCCTCTGCAGCGGGCCGGGGCGGTCTCGGCGCGGTTCTCGGATCAAAGAACTTCAAGGGCATCGCCGCGGCAGGAAACCTCAAACCTGAACTTGCCGACGAAACTTCCCTCAAAAAAATAATGAAAGAACGCATTGCCTCACTGAGAGACAATGCGGCAGTACTGACTAAAACCGGTACTCCTGTACTGGTCAACATGCTCAACAGCCGGGGAACTCTGGCAACTCACAACAACACCCGGGAGACCTTTAATGAGGCACATGCCATCAGCGGCGAGGTCATCGAGGCTGAGCACAAAGTCCGCAACTCAGCCTGTTATCGCTGCCCCGTCGCCTGCGGTAAGGATGTGGCGGTTCCCCACGGCCCCCTGAAAGGTCAGGAGGTCAAAATGCCTGAATATGAGACCATCTACGCCCTCGGCTCAATGCTTGACAACAGCGACCTGGTCTCCATTTTCAATGCCAACGGTCTCTGCGACCGCCTGGGGCTTGACACAATCACCATGGGAGTAACTCTTTCCTTTGTTGCCGAGTGCCTTGAAAAAAAGATAATCTCAGAAAAAAATATCGGGGGGGGAAGTATACGCTTCGGCAGTGATAACGATCTGGCTGACCTGGTCACCAAAACCGCCCGGTGCCAGGGAATTGGCGAATACCTGGCCCTCGGTTCTGTACGTCTTGCAGAAGCCTGGGGACAAAATTCAGAAAAATTCCTCTACGCGGTCAAGGGAATGGAAATTGCCGGTCACAGCGCCCGGGGTCTTCGTCCCATGTCCCTCGCCTACGCAACCTCAACCAGGGGAGGAAGTCACCATGACGGCCGGCCAAAGTATCTGGTTCCCGATACGGACCCCGGCTTCGTTGAACAGCCCTGGTATGTCTGCAACAGTGAAAATTTCACCGCCCTGGGAGACTCCCTCGTTACCTGCCGCTTTATCACGGAACGGGGCTTTGGATCACAGATAAATGCCGAACTGACCCAGACCATTAACGCAGTGACAGGATTCAATTTTTCAATTGACGAATACAGAAAAACAGGTGCCCGTATATATACGCTTGAACGGTACATAAACTGCAGGCGCGGTCTTTCACGGGATGATGATACCCTCCCGTGGCGTGTAATACATGAGCCAATACCTGATGGTCCTGCAAAGGGAAGACGGTGCACCGATGCTCAACTCAACGCGATGCTCAATGTCTATTATGAGCTCAGGGGCTATGATCAGGAAGGAGCCCCGACAGAAAAAACCCTGGCTAACCTGGGAATTCCTGTCCTGGAAGAGGTTCTCTCCAGATAAGGGGATAAAAAAGGTGAAATAAATGAAAACTGTTTTTAGAGACAAGAAAAAAATCATCTATACAATTCTCGCTTTTCTGCTTTTCGGAATCATTCTGGCCCTCCCCCAGCCTGACCCGATTCAGGCGGGTGAAAAAATAATAACCCTTTCGGTAAAGGGAAAGGCAACCCTGGCTGCCCTCTCCCTCGCCGTTCTCCTCTGGGTTACCGAGGGACTTCCCTTTGCCATAACGGGTCTTCTTGCCATGGTTATGCTGGTTATGACAGGAGCCGCCGGTTTTAAAGAACTGATTAAAGACGGCTTTGGTAATCATATTATACTCTTCTTCATCGGAGTTTTGATCTTTTCCTCGGCAATAGGACGAACCAGTCTCCTGAAACGAATGGCCATGAAGCTTTTAAAAAGACTGGGACACAGCCCGAGTCTTATCATTCTGGTTTTTATCTCAATAGGGGCCTTTCTTTCCGGGTGGATTACCGACATGGCCGTGGCGGCCATGCTGATGCCCATCGGTGTCTCGATACTGAAAGACGCGGGGCTTAAACCACTTGAAAGCAATTTTGGCCGCGCCCTTTTGATTGCCTGTGCCTGGGGGCCCCTCATCGGGGGCATCTCCACTCCCGCTGGCTGCGGCCCCAACCCCCTGACCATTGGTTTTCTAAAAGACATGGCAGGCATTGACTTCACCTTTCTGCAATGGATGGCTATCGGCTACCCGGCAATGATAATGATGATACCCTTCGGGTGGATTATCCTGATCAGGGTCTTCCCCCTTGAAGATATTAACCTCTCGCTTTCAGAGGAAGATATAGAAAAGCAGCGCCTCGAACTGGGCAAAATTTCCTTTAAAGAAATTGCCGTAATCGTTATTTTTATAATCACCATTACCCTCTGGATACTCGGTCCCTTCATTAAGGTCTGGACCGGCGGGGCGGTAGACTTCCTTTCCATATCCTATGTGGCAATCGGCTGCAGTTTGCTCTTCTTTCTCCCGGGGCTTGAAATTCTAACCTGGAAAGAAGCGGAAAATGATATCAGCTGGGGCGGCATCATATTGATCGTAACGGGACTTGCCCTCGGCATGGCAATCTACAAGACCGGGGCCGCCGAATGGATTGCCTGGATCAGCTTCAGGGCCATCGGCTCGCTTCATCCCGCCATGATAATCTTTGTCATTGTCATTGGCGTATCCCTTTTAAAGGTGATGTTTTCAAGCAATTCGGTTACGGGAATAATTGTAGTTCCCCTCCTGATAGCCCTGGCGGGTACACTGAACATTGATCCTGCCCTTCTGGCCATACCCGCTGGAATCACCTCAAGTCTCGCCTTCATTCTGGTAACTTCCACCCCCACTAATGTTATTCCCTATTCTTCAGGGTATTTTTCCATCGGGGACATGGTAAAGGCGGGTATTTTTATGACCCTTGCATCATCACTTGTAGTGACTGTTTCGGTATACGGCATGGGCCGTATCCTTGGAATAATATCTTAAATCAACAGGAGGAAAAAAATGAGCACAGTTACTCATCCTGAATTCAACAAAGAAGCATTCGATGAAACATCCCGGGAACTCCGGTACGTTATAACTGACATGATCTGCCGTTCCGGTTCAGGTCACCTGGGAGGGGCTCTGAGCCTGGTGGAAATCATCATTACCCTCTATGACCGCATCATGCAGTATGATCCCGAAAATCCCCGCTGGCCGGAGCGCGACCGCCTGGTTCTTTCAAAGGGACACGCGGGACCGGTACTCTACGCCATGCTGGCATACCGGGGATTTTTTCCCAAAAAATGGCTCGGCACACTGAATGAAAATGGGACACGGCTCCCGAGTCACGTTGACCAGATTCAGACCCCGGGGATCGACATGACCGCCGGTTCTCTCGGACAGGGCCTCTCCTGCGCCGCGGGCATCGCCCTTGCGGCAAAGATGAACAAGGCTGACTACACCACCTTCTGCATCATCGGCGACGGTGAAAGCAACGAGGGGCAGATATGGGAAGCGGGAATGTTCGCCGCTCACCAGAAACTCGACAATCTCGTTGCCATCTGTGACTACAACAAGCTGCAGATAGACGGCACCACTGACCAGGTTCTCTCCCTTGAGCCCCTGGCTGACAAGTGGCGGGCCTTCGGATGGGAGGTTTTTGAAATGGATGGCCACGACTGGGATGTCATTTATGATACCATACAAAAGGCCCGTGCCGTAAAGGAAAAGCCTGCAATGATTATTGCCCATACCATCAAGGGAAAAGACCACTGCATGATTGAGAATCTTCCCCAGTCCCACAACATCAAGATTCCCGACCAGGAAACCTATGATAAGTATATGGAAAGCCTCGAGTATGATTTCGAGCTTCCGTATTAATTATGCAGGCGCGATTGCGTAATCGCGCCATAACAATGCGTAATCGCGCAAAAAAAGGAGCAACAAATGAATTACGAAAATATGGAAATGCGTTTTGTCTACGCGGAAACCTTAAACCAGCTGATAGAAGCTGATAAAAATGTAATATGTGTTGAAGCTGACCTTTCCAAGGCGACGGGCACCAACCCTGTTGTCATTGAAAAGCACCCTGAAAACTTTGTCAACGTTGGTGTTTCTGAAGCCAACATGATAAGCGTCGGCGCGGGACTTGCCAACGAGGGGAAAATACCCTTCTGTGCCAGCTTCTCATGCTTTGCCTCCCGTCGGGTCTATGACCAGATAACCATCAGCGCGGCCTATGCGAACAACAATGTAAAAATAATCGGCACCGCGCCGGGAATCACCCAGGGGGCCAACGGGGGAACCCACATGGATTTCCAGGATCTTGCCATCATGCGCGCCATGCCAAATATGCACGTCTACAGTCCTGCCGATCCCTTTGAGCTTCGGGCTGTCATGAAGTACATGGCAACTGAGAAACAGCCAACCTACATGCAGCTGGTCCGGTCACAGGTGACGCCTCTCTTTGATGAGAACTGTACCTTTCATCCTGAAAAAGCTGTTACGATTTATGAAGGAAGTGATGTCACCCTGGTCTCAACAGGCTACATGACACAGTTTGCCCGCGAGGCTTCAGAAGAACTTGCAAAGGAAGGAATTACCGTTGACCTTCTTCACTACCCGTCAATCAAGCCCTTTGACGTCAAAACGCTGGTTGCCTCTGCAAAAAAAACCGGTGCCGTGGTGACTGTTGAAAACCAGAACACTATTGGGGGCCTCGGCGGAGCGGTTGCCGAAGTACTGGGGGAAGAATGCCCCACAAAAATGCGCCGCCTCGGCATACCGGACCGATTCGGGGAAGTTGCCACTGAAGCCTATCTTTTCGAAAAGCACGGCTTTGGAAAAGAGAGTATCATCAACGCGATAAAAAAAATCAAGGAGTAACCAGTATGAAATTTGCAATCGGAACAACCCGTGCAGGCCTGTCCCTGAAAAAAGATGTCATTGAACACCTTGAGTCCCTGGGCCACAGTGTTGACGACCTGGGAATGAAGGAAGATGGAGAATTTGTTCCCTATCATAAATCCGCTGCTGCGGTGGCGAAGGCTGTTTCTGAAAAAAAATACGAAAAAGCCATCATCATCTGCGGTACCGGCGCGGGAAGTGTCATTACGGCAAACAAGTTCCCCGGGGTATACGCGGTACACTGTACCAGCATCTACGAGGCGCAAAAAGCATCGGCGGTAAACAATGCTAATGTGCTGATCTTCGGCGAATGGCTCACCCCGGGCAACCATGCAAAGGAAATCATTGACGCCTGGCTCGAAACATCCTTCGGCGATGGCTTCGAACCGGAGTGGCAGGAATTTCTCCAGAACTGTTATAATGAAATTCAGGATCTTGAAAAAGATTTGATGAAATAATTTAACAATGTCGCGATTTTTTTGAAGGCGCGAAAGCGCTTTCGCGCCTTCAATATTAAAAATTCGCGCCTTCAACGTAATCAAAAAAAACAAGCACACCATGGAAACCTATTTTTTCATCGCCATAATACTTTTTATCGGATCTATGGTCCAGGGACTGGCGGGTTTCGGCTTTGCCCTTACGGTTATGCCGATTCTCTCCCTGGTGATGCCGATGACTGAACTGGTTCCCCTGGTAGCACTCAGCGGCACTACAATCAACCTGGTTCTCTTTCTTTTTTTGAGAGGAAATTTCAGCCTTAAGCGTATCATTCCGCTGGTTATCGGTGCGGTTCCCGGCATCCCTGTTGGCGTACTGCTTCTCACCAGGGTTTCCGAATCTACCATTAAATATCTTCTTGCAGCCATTCTCATCACCTATTCCATCCTCAGCCTCTCCGGTCTTCTAAAAACCCGGGGACTTTCTGCTCCCTGGGGCTATTTTTTCGGTTTTCTGTCCGGTATACTCGGGGGATCGATTAACAGCAATGGGCCGCCGGTAATAATCTATACTTCCCTTAAAAAATGGTCCGGCGATGAGATTAAAGCAACCCTGCAGTCTTTCTTCCTCGCGTCGGGAATCATGATAGTAACGTCCCACCTCGCGGGAGGTCTCCTGACCGTTGAAATCGCTAAAAAATGGCTCGTTGCCCTGCCGGTTCTCCTCGGGGGAATCTACACAGGTATGTATTTTTACAGCCGCATAAACCTGATCTTTTTCCAGCGCATGGTGCTCTTCATGCTTTTAATTCTGGCGATGATGCTGATCTTCCTTTAACTCTTCTCTCTTTTGAGTTTTTATAGCTGTAAATGATTGACTTTTTTACCACTGGTGCTACGGTTTTGTTTCATGGCGGATACATTCCGTCATGAAACCGGGGCTGTAGCTCAGTTGGGAGAGCGCCAGAATCGCACTCTGGAGGCCGAGGGTTCGATTCCCTTCAGCTCCACATCACAGTTTTTTTTACCTGACCCTTTGTTATTCAAGGAGTCCCTGAAATGTTCAAAAACTGTTTTTTGATCTCCTTCTTTTTATCGATGATATTATACTTTGAAGCTTTTAAAGCGGGCAATACAGACACAATTAAGGAAAATAGAATGGAGAATATTGAAGGAATAATCAACACCTCGGGAGAAACTGTAACATCGAGGAGACTCTCGAACCGTACATCAGCTCGAGAACACTTGAGTTTCACTACGGGAAACACCACAGCACGTATGTTGCCAACCTGAATAAGCTGATCGAGAACACCGGGCTGGCCGGAGAGACACTTGAGGGTATCATCACAAAAACCGCAAACGATCCCGACAAGGCCGGGATCTTCAACAACGCGGCCCAGATCTGGAATCACACCTTTTACTGGCACTCCATGAAACC
>CAZPEK010000042.1:0-5030 GCA_964585555.1 uncultured Leptospirales bacterium
GGAATATTATATTGAGTTACTAAGTCGGTAATCGGCTTTTTGAGTGCCTCGTCTTCAAGCTCTCTGAATTTATAAAACAGCGGGAATATGATAACCGGTGCCAGGCGAGCCAGAAATACTGAAATGAAAAAGATAAAAAAGCTGAAGTAGAGCCACCAGAGATCCCCGGTGGAGCGTAGAAAATAAAAAAAGACAAGGGCCACAGGAATACCAATGACCAGTCCGACAAGGGTACCTTTCAATTTTTCCCATGACCATTGCAGGAAACTCTGGTTTGATAATCCAAAGCGGTGTTCAAGGAAGTAGCTCCCATAGAGATCAAGGGGGAAACTGATTATTGAAAGCCCGGTTCCCAGTAAAGCGGCAAATATTAAAAACTGCAGGTAAGGATTGGTATGTACCCCTGTTGAAATGTCAGCTGCAGCTTTTGCTATTCCGCTGAATGCTATAAAAGTAATGGCACACAGGCTTATGAGGGTGTCGGCAATAGTAAGGCGTATTTTTATTTTGTTGTAATTTTTTTGTTTCTCTTCAAGAATAAGACTCTTTTCTGTGTTTGAATTTTCACGTGTCATGGTATCGGTTTCCTGTATGTTTCTGATTGTTTGAGTTCAAGGTTTTCAGAGCATGCTTTTCATGGCAAACATTTTATAGCTGCAGGAAGGATATTCGTATGGCATAAAAAAAAGCGCCTCCCGGCAGGAAGACGCTTTTTTTTATGGGATAGAACCGTTGCTACTTTAGAGCTCTTCCAAGACTGAAGGCCTTCAGGTTCATTTCAATGAACTTTTCCTTCACCAGGGATTTAATGGCGTCTTCCCACTGTTGTTCTGTAAACTCAAGGTGCTTAGAAAGGACCCCAAGCATAACAATGTTGAGGGCTCTTCGGCTTTTAACTTCCTTCAAAATATCATCAGTTTCAACAACCTGAAGTTTTTCTGAGTTTGCCTTAAGCCACTCCTCGAGATCTCCCGGGTATTCCATGACGCCTGTCTCAACAGGTGCGGGATTCACCTGGAATTTATTTACGATCAGGGTTCCTGTCGGAGCGAGATAATCGAGCTTTCTCATCACTTCGAGAAGCTCAAGGCTTACTATATAGTCTGCTGTTCCCTTTTCAATAAGGGGCGAGTAGACTTTTTTTGAAAAGCGGACATGGCAGTCAACACTGCCCCCCCGCTGAGCCATTCCGTGTACTTCCGATTCTTTGACGTCATAGCCAGCGCTCATTGCCACTTCCATGAGTACCTTGCTGGCAAGTATAACTCCCTGGCCCCCGACTCCTGCAAAAATTACATTCATTCTTCTGGTCTCCTACTTGTGAAGTATGCACCGTCTCAGTGAGATAATCACTGATGGCTCATCAGCGGCAGTTTCTTCCTTTACCACTCTTTCAAATTCTTCTGTATCTTTCGGGTCAACTGTTACGACCCGCTTTACTCCGCATGCCTGCGCCATCAGGGCCAGGTCGAGTTCATGGGTCTCTTCTCCCTGGAGGGTCTTTCCTGTAGAGGGGTTTTCCTGCTGGCCCGTCATAGCGGTTACCCGGTTATCAAGAATCATGACTGTTCCGGTTCCCTTGTTGTAGACCAGGTCTATGAGGGCTGTAATGCCTGAATGGACAAAGGTGGAATCGCCGATAACGGCAACAGATTTACGGGCGATCTCTGGACCGTGGGCTTTTTCCATTCCGAGGTGCATGCCGATACTGGCGCCCATGCAGCCCTGGGTATGCATGGCGGAGTAGGGCGGCAGCACGCCAAGGGTATAGCAGCCGATATCCCCATTGACATTGAGGTCAAGTTTTTTCAAAACATTAAAGACGAAGCCGTGGGGGCATCCTTTGCAGAGTCCGGGAGGCCGGGGAGGAATCCTGGACGGGTCATAATCAGCGATGTTTCTTTCCGGCGCTTTTCCATTTAAAGCCTGGTCAACAATTTCCGGAGTCAGTTCAAGAACACTGGGAATAATGTTTTTCCCTCCGGTAACGGTGACGCCGAGGGCCTTGACTTCATTTTCAATGAAGGGTTCAAGCTCTTCGACAATATAGATCTCATCTACCTTTGAAGCGAATTCTTTGATCATCTTATCGGGCATTGGCCAGACCATGCCTATTTTCAGCACTGAATCTTCGGGACAGGTTTCTTTTACATACTGGTAGGCAACGCTGTCAGTAATGATGCCACGCTTTGTGCCCGCCATTTCCATACGGTTGATGCCGGATTTGTTAGAGTATTCTCTCAGTGCGGGTATCTGCTCGCTTTCCTTATACTGGTGACGGGGGCGGGCATTAGCGGTAATCATGACATATTTTTTTGGATTACGCACGAAATCTTTGACCGGTACTTCTTTAGGATCTTCAATTTCCACAAGGCCCTGGGAATGGGCAATACGTGTCGTTATGCGGACAATAACTGGAACGTCCAATTCCTCAGAAATGTCAAAGGCAAGCTTGGTGAATTCTTTCGCCTCTGCCGGGTCAGAAGGCTCAATCATGGGAACCTTGGCGGCCCGGGCGATATGCCGGTTATCCTGCTCGTTTTGCGAGCTCCATGCCCCCGGGTCGTCTGCGTTGATGATTACGAGTCCCGCGTTGACACCCGTATAGCTGAAGGTGAAAAGGGGGTCTGCCGCGACATTGAGACCTACATGCTTCATGGCGGCCAGTGTCCGTGCCCCTGCAACTGAAGCCCCTGCTGCTACTTCAAGGGCAACTTTTTCATTGGGAGACCACTGGGCTTTAATATTTTTATAGTTATAAGCTATTGCTTCGAGAATTTCCGTACTGGGAGTACCGGGATAGGCGGTTGCGACGTGGCAGCCCGCTTCAAAGGCTCCCCGGGCAATAGCTTCATTGCCGAGTAATACTTTCTTTGTCATCAACTATTCTCCAATAATATTTATTTTGCTGACTATGTTGTAGCCTTCTTCTTTGAGGGCTTTTTTTGCTGCTTCGATGTTATCAAATCTGAATATCATGACTGCCTTGTCCTGGCGTTTCTCGGTAAAGGCATACATGTATTCGATATTCAGGTTCATCTTTGCAAAGGTTTCGATTGCCTTGTAGAGTGAACCTGGAGTATCATCGATTTCAAGGGCGAGAACATCTGTGGTCGAACAGGTGATGGACTGTTTCTTCAATGCCCCGACAGCCTTATCTGGATCATTTACAATGAGCCGCATTATGCCGAAATCACTTGTTTCCGCAATGGTGAGGGTAATAATATTTATTTTTTCATCACCAAGTATTTTCAGGACATTTTGAAGATGTCCCGGCTTGTTTTCTACAAATACTGATACCTGAGTTACGTTCATAATAGCCTCCCGTGTGCCTTTAAATTTGTCTTTTATCAATAACACGCTGTGCCTTGCCCTCACTGCGGGCAATGGTCATCGGTTCAACCAGGGTTATCCGGGCTGAAATACCAAGGACACTTCTAAATCGGTCAGCAATGCGTTTCTTAAGATTGTCGAGAACCTTGACTTCGTCAGAGAAGAGTTTCTCGCTTACTTCAACCATAACCTCGATATCATCGAGGGCACCCTTTCTATCAACAATAATCTGATAGTGGGGTTCCGTGCCTTCCACTTCCATGAGAACTGTTTCGATTTGTGAGGGGAAGACGTTTACTCCCCGTATAATAAGCATGTCGTCTGAACGGCCGGTTACTTTTTCCATTTTTATCAGTGTCCTTCCGCATGAGCAGTTGTCATGATAAAGCCGTGTAATGTCCTTTGACCGGTACCTGATGGTGGGAAAGGCTTCCTTTGTAAGGGAAGTATAAATGATCTCTCCCTTTTCCCCCTCGGGAAGAGTTTCGCCGGTATCCGGGTCTATAATTTCAACATAGAAGTGGTCTTCGAAAACATGGAGTCCCGACTTGGCGGTACATTCCGCTGAGACTCCGGGGCCGATTACTTCACTGAGGCCGTAAATATCAAAGGCCTGGATGCCGAGACGGTTTTCAATTTCGGTTCTCATCGCTTCTGACCAGGGTTCCGCACCGAGTATACCAATGCGAAGGCTGGTTGACTTAATGTCGTAATCAGGTCTTTTCTTTTCAAGGTAATCTGCAATGTTGAGGGCGTATGATGGTGTACAGGCAAGCATCGTTGTGCCGAAGTCTTTTATCAGCATCAGCTGCCGTTCCGTGTTGCCACCTGAAATAGGGACAGTAAGGCATCCCAGTTTTTCTCCCCCGTAGTGAAGCCCCAGGCCGCCGGTAAAGAGACCGTATCCGTAGGCAACCTGGAGAATGTCTTTTTCTGTTCCCCCGTAACAGGCCAGGCATCGGGCGACTACTTCGGCAAAGACATCAACATCATTTTTGGTGTAGCCGACAACCGTGGCGTTTCCCGTGGTTCCTGAAGAAGAATGAACTCTTACAACCTTGTCAAGGGGGACTGCAAAGAGGCCGAAGGGATAGTTGTCCCGCATTTCCTGTTTTTCAAGGAAGGGTACATGCTTCATGTCTGCCAGGGACTTGAATTTATCGGGATGGAATCCCGCCTTGTCGAATTTTTCCTGGTAAAATTTATTACCGTTATATGCATGGGAAAGGGACCATTTCATGCGCTCGAACTGAAGTTCTTTCATTTTCTTTTCGGGCATGGTTTCGAATTCTTTATTGAAAATCATTTGTTTTACCCCGTACTGGTTATTTATCTTTTCCGAACATTTAGCGCGTGAAGAACAACCGGTATATCCGGAATGCGGGTCGTCATGATCTGGAAAGACGACCTGAAGAAGGCTACAGTGCGGAGAATTAGCTGTTTTTGCAAGTAAAAAATTAAAGTAAAGAGGTACTTCAGATACAGGTATCTGACCCATGCCTGTAAGTAAAAGTCATGGGGAGAAGGAAGTTTGGGAGCGGCTTGCCGGGGGCAGACAGAAATCTCTTGAAACACTTCAATGGTGTTTCTTTTCTCTCTTCAAAGGCTAGCCATGGGTATAGAATGTATCAATCTGATGGGGAAACAGTTTCTGCTGTGAATGGAAAAACGCACCAGTTTTGATGCGTTTCTTCATT
>CAZPEK010000042.1:5130-14602 GCA_964585555.1 uncultured Leptospirales bacterium
AAACAGTTTCTGCTGTGAATGGAAAAACGCACCAGTTTTGATGCGTTTCTTCATTCAAAGTTTAGCTGAACAGGCTTTTTATTTCTTTGTGTTTCGTGCAATGTCAGCCAAAACACTAATTTGTTCTGCTATTAAATAAAATAGTACCAGTAAAAAAAAGCCTCCCAGGACACCAGAGATCATAGACATGAATCCTGTCATAAAACCAGAACCTCCGCCTGTAGACATGCCGGGTATTACTCTCATCATGGCGCCAGCGCCAATCCAGGTTGCAATTCCACCAATAATGCCAAAGAAAGCAATTACAGAGCCAAAGAGTTCGCCAACCATTTTAAAAAATATACCAGCAATTGGTATCACCATATAGTCCTTTGATGGGGCAAGTTCGTCAATATTATCTGCTCTGATTAAGAGAGTGTGAACAATAATATACACAAGTACTACAAATAGAATCTGGATAAAAACTCCTCCCATTATTATTTTTGCTGATTTAGATGAGAAAAGCAGGTACCACATGTAAACCCAGCCCAATAAGGAACCGAGAGCCATTAGCCCGGCTATGATTCTTAAAACCCAGGCAAAAGCTTTTTTGAAAAAAATTCCGTCAGAAATGAGTTCAAGAAAGGGCTTCATGAATAAAAATTTGTGCATCGTGTCCTCCAATAAACATTGTAGTGTATTATTTTTAGAATGAAAATATACTGTGTAAAAGTCAAACATAATTAACAAGATTGTTGATTATGTTGACTGGCAGTTTTATCTATATTTGTCAAATTTATTAAAAAACCTTGCATGACCGGTGCTTTTTGCTAATCTTTTAACATTCTGACGATATGTGTCAGCTGCTGATACAAGCTTCTCGTATTTCATGTACTGGCTGGAGTTGAAGGAAGTTGCATAATGTTTACATTTTAAGAAAGTAGGTGCAGATAAAAAATTTAAAATGAAATTATCAAAGAAAATGCTTGAAGCCGGCTGGAATATCATTCTTAAAGAAGACAGGTCTTATGAAGTCATCGCCTCAGGCAACCGGCAGTTCACTTTTTTCCCTGAAACGGGAGAGTGGTCCTCTCCCATCGAAATAATAGAGAAATTACTGGAGGAGGATCTTGAACAAATCAGACTGGGGAATTTCTCACCAATAACTACAGCATCGAGGTTAACAGCTCTTCCTCATTTCAAAAATTCATCTCAGCCGATACAGATGATTTGTAGAAATAAATGGGCCAGCGGCAGGACAGTGCTGCATCTGGGAACCGGCAGAGATGTTAAGGCGAAGGAAGAACTTCTTAAATCGGGATGTCTGGAGGTGTCAGACTATGATCCTAACTTTTACCCTGATGAAGAGGTTTTAAATAAACAGTATGATGTAATAATAGCAAATTATCTGTTAAATATTCTACCTCCCGATGAACGTTATCTGGTATATGACCTGTTAAGGAAAAACCTTAAAAATGACGGTAAGGCCTATCTTACTGTTCAGGGAGTATGGCCTGTTGAGAATAAATATAAAATAATCGGTGCGTATCATGACGGCTATCTGATACAGAGCG
The DNA here is from genome assembly GCA_964585555.1 of uncultured Leptospirales bacterium. Classification (GTDB taxonomy): domain Bacteria; phylum Spirochaetota; class UBA4802; order UBA4802; family UBA5550; genus CAZHNW01. The sequence goes on from CAZPEK010000042.1 coordinate 6,684, forward strand.
GGTTCAATAAGACTTTCAGAAAAGGCTATACCTCCGAAGAGTTTATGGAAGAAATAAAAAGAAAAGTCGGAGGAAAACCTGAACTGATTAAAATGTTCTACAGCAACTCCTTCGTGCAGTGGACGAAGGAGTGAGTCCTGGAAAACGCTCTCTTGCTCAGGAAAAATAATGTAAAGAGCAGTTTGTTAAAAAAAGTACATATGGAGTTTCGCGGTCCAGTTAAATTTTTATATAATAATTGACATTAATTTTCCACTATTTATCCTTAACAAAAACTGTTGAGGAGTTAGGTATGATTGATAAAACAAAAGCCTGGTTTAAGTATTATGATGATGAAGTACCACATACCATCATATATCCACCTGTTACGGTGAAACAACTTTTTAATTCCAATGCAGAACAAAGCCCCCAAAATAATTATATCATAATCAATGATATCACAATAAACTATGAAGCTGCAAATTCAATGGCCCGAAAACTCGCTAATGGTCTCCTTGATTCAGGGATAAAAAAGGGAGATCGAATTGCTATTATGGCTCCTAATGTACCTCAATTTATTATTTCCTTTCAAGCCTGTGCAAAAATTGGAGCTATTGTTGTACCAATTAATCCTTTAGCAAAAAAACCAGAAATTCAGCATTATTTAAAAGACAGTGGAGCAAAGATACTTATTGTTATGGCAATGTTTTCGGCACAGCCAATTGAACTTCTTAAGGAATCAACAACTCCTCTTGAAAAGATAATTACTTTTCAGGTACAAAGTCTTCAGGTTGATGTAGAGAAACATGATTCAATTGTTGACTATAATACACTTATAGATGAATCAGTTGAATCTGAACCAGAAGTTTCTGTTAAACCTTCGGATACATTAATGCTTCAATACACGGGGGGGACTACAGGTGTTTCAAAGGGATGTGTGCTTTTAAATAAAAATGTATTAGCCCTGGGGTACCAGGAAAATTATTGGTTGAGTCCGATTGTTGCTCCTGATGAAGAACTCATAACCCTTGCCGCGATACCACTATATCATATTTACGGATTCAATACCAATATAAACTTCAATCTTGTTCATGGTGGAACTATTGTTCTTGTCCCGCAGCCAAGTACAGACAATATACTTGCTGCAGTTAATACGCATGAACCTAATTTTTTTGCTGCAGTGCCAACAATGATTATTGGGCTCAATCAGCACCCTGATATTTCAACATCTAAAATTAAATCGATTAATGGTATGATATCAGGTTCTGCTCCCCTTGCTGTTGAAGCGCTTCGGACTTTTGAAAAACTATCAGGAGCTGTTATTACTGAAGGGTACGGGATGTCTGAAACATCCAATGTTTTAACATGCAATCCAATTAATACAGAAAGGAAAGCCGGTAGTGTGGGCCTTCCTTTTCCTGATAATGAGATTAAAATTGTAGATCTTGATACGGGTCTTCAGGAAATGCCCTCGGGAAAGGAAGGAGAAGTTATAGCACGAGGGCCCAGTGTAATGTTGGAATACTGGAATAATCCCGGGGAAACTGCGAATTCTTTGAGAGATGGATGGCTGTTTACCGGAGACATCGGCTATTTAGATGAAGATGGTTATTTGTTTATTGTTGATAGAAAAAAAGATATGATTCTTGCAAGTGGTTTTAATGTCTATCCGCGTGAAATAGACGAACTAATGTACACTCATCCTAAAATCCTAAATGCCTGTGCTTATGGTATTCCTGATGAAAAAAGAGGTGAAACTATTAAATTAGCCCTGGTTTTAAAACCTGAATGCAAAATGACAGAAGAAGAGGTGATTGAATTTTGTTCCGATAATCTATCTGCCTATAAGGTTCCAAAGATAATTGAGTTCGTTAATGAAATTCCCTTAACCTCAGTAGGCAAGGTTGATCGGAAAGAATTAAAAAACAGTGACTTAAAAAGCTAAAAACTAAAGTACAGAGAAGGTTAAATCGTAATTGTGCCGGGCCGTTTCTTCGTAACAGCAATGGCCCGGTCACCGGCAGACAGCTTATTGTTGATTTATGTGCCGATTGAGAGCATATAAATTTATAAAACATCCGGCATTATGAGAGTAATATCATCATTAAATTGCTTCTCCCCGACAAATATCTTTAGCTGCTCAATGATTCGCCGATAAAATTTTTAGTCTCCTTAAATCTTAATGCTGTCTTTCTGGTGAAAATTAAAATGACGAAAAACAATCACTCCTTTTTTCGTTGCAAAAATTTTGTGTGAATTTTCTTTCCTTTCTAAGTACTGTATAAAATGAAAAAAGACTTGCGTGGTTGAAATTTTTATCAATATATAAGTGGAAGTAAAAAATATCAAGGGGCCATTTTTTTTAGAAGAAGAAAGACAGAGGTGTTTGTTTCTCCTTGATACTTGAAACGTTTATATGTATAGACCGGCTTTTTCCCTGCTGCTTCCACCTGCCTGGTATGTTAGACCGGCGGGTGTTGCAGGTATTTTTGCGGGACTATCTTTGATATACAGAAAAGGGTGGAAAAAATGAAAGCTTCATTGTTGTTGATGCTGTGTATTCTTTTTACTCCCCTGGCGCTTTATTCTGAGAGTTCCACTTCTCTGCAGTTTCAGCTGGATGCCGGCTGGGGTTTTTATGTCGGGGATTTTAAAGATCATTTGAAAAAATCAGGTGCATGGACGAATACTCCCATCCTTGATTTTTCTGTTCTGATCTTCCCGTGGAAACAGTGGGGCATTGGTGTTTTATGGGGGGCTATGATGGTTGCCCATAAAGAGAGTGAACCCATAGAGGGGGTTATTCATTATTATAGTCTTATTACTGAATACCGCCATGACATAGAGTCGTTCTGGGGTAGTATCTTTGCCTCTATTGGTTATCAGGATCCGGGAATGACTTTGGGCTGGTATGCTTCTGGTGTTTTTGGAATCGGTTTCAGATTGGGCTGGGCATTTAAATCAAATCTATCCTTGACCTCTTCTGTGGGTTACAGGCGTTCCTTTTTTCGTTCAGTTGTCATTCATGAAAAATATGATGATATTGATAAAAATGATAACCTGTCCAGCCTGAGAATTTCCCTGGGGCTTCGCTATGAAATATAAAAAAATTTGTTTAAAGCAGGACTCTGTAAAACCGGCTGTTGCCACGGGGTACAGACCTGAATGTAACCGTTAAAGAAAAAGATATAGATTGAGTAGTGAATTACAGTATAGCCTTGAAATCTAATGATTTTATTTTGAAATAGAGACAGCGTTAATTCCATCCTGAATGTTTCTTTTGTGGCAGCATAGCGCAGTATTAAACCACTGAAAAGAACAGACAGGAGGAGTATAACATTTTTCAATGAGTAAGACTTTAAAGTTCTCCAACATTATTAAAAATATCTTCAGTGACTTTCAATGAAGCACTTTCTTCGTTTAGAAGTCCTTCAACCATACCTTTAAACCTGGGGAATTCATCTCTAATGAAAAATTGTGATGCAAGGATCCTTCCATGATAGAAAGCTGCTTCCTTGTTATCTTTAATAATATCTTTTATTTTTTCTTCCTTACCCTTAATTTGTTCATTAAGTCCGGGGATAGCAATTGTTAGATTCCATAAATGCATCCAGGAGAGTGACAGCATGTAAATAGCTTTTCTAAAGGGAGTGGCAGCTGAAAGAATCCGGGCAAACTTAAACTGTTCAGTCATCTCTTTCATTCTATTGACAAAAGAATCAAGTTTTTCTAATCCATCAACAACAGGGGTAATATACCTGTCATCAACAATGCCCGTGGCTGTATCAATAGTCTCTAATATTTTCTTCTTGAAAATTGAATAGTTATATTGTTCAGGGTTCATTAAAAGTTTTCGCATAACCAGATCCATCCCCTGAATGCCGTTTGCGCCTTCAAAGATTGCAAGAATCTTTGAGTTTCTCATCATCTGTTCAATGGGATAGTCCCTGCAAAAACCATATCCTCCAAAAATCTGCATTGCTTCACCGGTAATAAGAACATTCTGATCACTACACCCTGCTTTACAGATAGGTACGAGAAAATCTACTATTGCCTGGGATTCCCTTGCAGTGGTTTCGTCTCCAAGTTTTGCCAGATCCATATTGTGGTACATGAAATATATGAGGATTCTCTGTGCGTCAACATATGATTTCATCCATAAAAGCATTCGGGCCACATCAGGATGCTGAATAATCGGCACCATTGGGGCGGATGGTTTCATCATGTCTTCGATAGCCACTCCCTGTTCACGAGATTTGGCATAAGCAGCAGCATGACTCATTGCGGCAGATGATACCGCCTGACCTTGAACCGCTGTTGCCATTCTAAAATCATTCATCATGTTAAACATGATTTTCATGCCCATGCATTCTTTCCCGAGAAGATAACCGGTTGTCGGTCCGTCTTCACCAAAGCTCAGGGTGCAGGTAACGCATCCCTTTATTCCCATCTTTTCTTCAATTCCGGTACACACAACATTGTTTTGATTTCCGGGATTTCCATTTTCGTCTAAAATATATTTTGGAACAATGAATATTGATATGCCCTTTGTCCCCTCAGGGTCTCCTTCTATGCGGGCAAGTACTGGATGAACCATGTTTTCATAAATATCATTTTCACCTGCAGAAATGAATATTTTCTGGCCTGTTATCTGATATGACCCATCCGGTTGCCTGACAGCTTTGGCTGTCATGCGGCCCACATCTGATCCAGCCTGAGGTTCGGTGAGGCACATTGTGCCGCCCCATTTGCCCTCCATCATTTTAGGAATATATGATGACTTCTGCTCATGAGTGCCAAATTTATGAATGAGAGACATTGAACCATGGGCAAGGCCCGTCCACATCATAAGACTCTGGTGGGCAGCACTGAGGTATTCAATATGAACTGCGGAGACAGAGGCGGGAAGACCCATGCCCCCGATTTCCTGATCATCTGCAATGCCGATGAAGCCTGCTTCATAGTAGGCTTTTAGAGGTTTTTTGACTTCATCAGGACATGTCACTTCTTTAGTTTCAGGATTCCAGGTGCAGCCTTTTTTGTCTGCACCTTCAAAAGCAGGATAGCATTCGTTTACTGCGATTGACTCAATTAAATCTATGGTATCCTCAAAGATGTCATGATCAAAGTCCTTGAAACGATCATATTGAAGAATGGTGTCAACATCAAGAACTTCAAACAGGGTATAGCGAATATCCCTTGGATCTATAAGTAAATTTTTCATTTTAGTTTCCTGATTAAAAGAATGACTGGACTCGACCGAGCTGTTCTTTTGCTTCAGCTATCATATCCTCTATAATCTGTTTGACGGGCTTAATGTCATATACACGGCCAACACTTTGACCCATCATCATTGGGGCAATGTCAATATCTCCATTTGACCAGGCATCTTCGCATCTTTTGCCTGTAATCATTGGAGCAAGCTCTGCCAGGGAGGCACCTTTGGCCTCGGCCTGAAGAATTTCATCAACAATCTGGTTTTTAATTGCTCTTCCTTGAAGTCCAATTGACTTGCAAATTAATGCTGTATCATTTTCCTGACGATCGACCATTTCCTGCTTAATGTTCTGGTGAACCTGGCATTCATCTGAAGCAACAAACCGGGTAGCCATCATAACACCTTCAGCACCAAGTGCCAGAGCGGCAGCCATTGATTTTCCATCAGCTATTCCGCCTACAGCAACAACTGGTATGCTGAGTTTTTCTGCAAGCTTCGGTGTAAGAATCATAGTGGTAACATCATCACTTAAAGGATGACCGCCCTCTTCGATGCCTGCAGCATAGACAGCATCATAGCCGGCTTTTTCTGCATGCAGGGCATGACGAAGACTGCCAACTTTATGAATCATTTTTACATTAGCTTTTTTCAGCATTTCAATATATTCAGCACCAACTTTACTCAATGGTGTACCTGAAACCTCGATACCTGCGACTCCCTCTTCAGCAACGATCTTTAGATTATTTCTGTGATCATCCATCGTAATATGAAATGATGGAAGAATTGTGATGCCTACCATAAATGGACGGTCTGTTAATTCTTTAGTTTTTCTTATAGCTTCGCGAAGTTCGTCAGGTGTTTTGTAGTTCCCTGCTGTAAGGTTTCCCATTCCCCCTGCATTTGATACAGCAGCAGTGAGTACGGGTTCTCCTAAAAGATACATCGCTCCACATATTATTGGATAATCGATTCCAAACATGTCAGTGATTCTGGTTTTCATTTATTGCTCCTTTTAAATAATATATTTTTCTTTGCCATTTCGGTACAGGGCATGACCAATTACATCACGACCCATGTTATACATGGCTTGAATTATATCCTGTTTTGATACTTCCCTTAGAAACCCGGCACAGATAAAGGCGGCATATCCGTGAGTAAAGATGCTCATCCTCTCCATTACTGAATTCCGTTCATCCTCAGGAAGATGTTTCATCATATCATCTTTAATCATTTCACCCTTGAGTCTTTCCATGAAATCATGAAGCATCTCAGTGGAGCCTTCATTCTCCAGAAAAATTGATTTGTATAACTCTTTGTAATCTCTTGCAAAGAGTGCATATCCGGTTCCCATGTTTAAAAAAATGCTGCTGGTATAGGGCTTTGTCGCATAATCGAACATAAGGTCCTTTGATTTGCTGAGAACAGCCTCTTTTAACAGTTCCATTGACTCAAAGGTTGAATATACCGGTGCCGTTGAAGAATGAAGCTTATCGGCAATTTTTCGTGCACTGAGTATATTAATGCCACCTTTTACCGCAAGGTCAAAGGCGGCGTTTATCACTTCTTCTTCATTAAATACAGTTTTTGGGGGCATGTATATTATCTGGATCTAATTTATGTAACAGGTGTAATATAACAAGTGTTACATTAAAAGTCAAGAAAATTATTTAAAATAATTATTAATAACCCCGGGTTTAAACCCGGGGTTATTAATAATTGCATGGGACTGGAGAATGTGTACAGTATGCTTACTGCTTTTCAGCCGGAAGGAGAACCGTTTTATGCTCATTTGCTTCTCTGGTTAAATCGTGAAAACGCGGGGAGATCTCTCTTCCATAGTAAAACTGAGACATGGGATTCACTGAATAGGCAAAATCAACAGCAATCCTGACTGTGCGGTTATCGAGTATGCCCACAATCGCAGTACTGCACCCGGGGGTGAGATCCTTTCGACTGCTGCCATTAAATATGGTACCGCTGCTGCCGTTGAGCGCTCTGTCGCTTATTTCGTAAATATACCTGCTGCTCAGGGTTTTTTCTTCAATGGGGATGCGGTAGTGGCCCCGGTGAATTCTTCCCCATCTCCATGAGTCCATAATAGGGCCCCCCTGACGGCTCAGCCAGCGCATGGTTTTCAAAAAGGCACGGTCGAAAATGAATTCGCGGTTTTCAATGCTTTCAGTGTACTGGTCGTCAAAAAACATGGAACCCTTTGCGGTAAGCATTTTGTAAAAGTTGTCTTCCAGCAGGTGAAAATGCCGGTCTATTTGATCTTTTAGAAAAGGAAGTTCATCTGATACGGTTTCAGAAATATAATTATAAAGAAGGCGCTCAAAGATAAGCGGCGCTACTTCCTTCCTTTTCATTGAAAAATTCCATTCTTTGAAGTATATCCGTGTCAGCCGCGCCGATGTTACCGGGTTGGGCTGAAGAAGCTTTATGAATTCCGGGGTGAATTTTTCTGCTCTCAATGAATAGACATCCTTGAGTATTCCCTGGATTTTTTTATCGGTAATGGTGCTTCGCTGTTTATTAAGAAGATCTTCGAGACGCTGGTAGCGGGTCTCGTTTATATTGCTGTAGTCCCTGAGCATGGGGGGAGCGTCCTGAAGGAAGGCGCTTCCAGCAATGCTTTTTTTTATATCCCTGGACTGGTAGGCTGAAAGATCGATGGAGCCCTGCCAGCCGTCCCAAAGCCCTTTTTTTATAGCCATGGGTGACC
>CAZPEK010000043.1:0-13948 GCA_964585555.1 uncultured Leptospirales bacterium
AGGGACGACTCCTGCTGGGACGAAGTGCAGCTCCACCTTGAGAATCCCCTTTACCGGGGGGAAGTTCCCTTCTACGTTGACCAGGCAAAAGGTCAGCTTAAAGAAGAATGGACCGATGATACTGTCGGCGGCATGTCAACCTTATACGGCGCCGTATCCTTTCGAATGCGTGAAGAGGATTTCCTCGGTGCCCCGAAGGAAGGAACCGACCGGCGGGATGAGACCTGCCTCTGGCCCTTCGGCTATCCTGAACTTGAACCTTATTATGATAAAGCCGAAGAGATTCTCGGAATCGCGGGTATACAGGGGGCCGACAAGACCGAACCGCCACGGAAAAAAGCCTATCTCCACGAGCCATCACAGAAACTTTCTTCCCCCTCTCAGAAGATATGGGATGCCTCGGAACAACTCGGGCTTCATCCCTTCTTTCTTCCAATGGCGATCAACTTCAGCGGAAAATACGGAAAAGAGAAATGTATCCTCTGCTCAACCTGTGATCATTTTCTCTGCAAAATAGAAGCAAAAAACGACCTGGCAGTAGTGGCCCTCCCGGAGGCACAAAAATCAGGAGCTGTTATCCTGGCCGAAACCAGGGTTACCAAAATTATAACCGAAAATACCAGTGCGACGGGAGTAACCGCCATCAACCAGGTCACGGGAGAAACATTGAATTTTACCGGGGAAAACATTATCGTGGCAGCGGGAGCCCTTTCTTCCCCTCACCTGCTTTTAGCCTCTGACATCGATAAAATTACAGGAAATGACAATATCGGTCGTTACCTGATGCGGCACAGCAATGGTGTAGTCGCGGGAATCTTCCCCTCAAAATCAAATCCAGAAAAAACCCTGCAAAAGCAGATCGGCATTCCTGATTTCTATTATGGAGACCCGGATAAAAAAGAAGGCCCTGAAGGAACCTGGGGAATGATACAGGATGTTTCAAGTATCGGCAGAGGGGTCATCAAGGCGAACTCACCTTTTGGCCTCAGGAACATCGCAGCCTTTGTATCAGACTTTTTGATTAACCTGCTGGTCATTGCCGAAGACATGCCGCAGCGTGACAACCGGGTTTACGCTGATAAGACTACTATTGATAAATTCGGCATGCCTGCCCTGGCAATACATCACCGTTACACGAAACGTGACATGGAAGTCAGGGACTCCCTTTATAAAAAGGCGAAAAAGATTCTAAGAAAAGCAGGGGCACTCTTTTTTGTTACCATGCCCATTGAAACCTTTTCTCACGCCTTCGGCACCTGTCGCATGGGAAGCGACGCGAAAAATTCCGTTGTTGATGAAAACTGCCGGGTTCACGGCATGGATAATCTGTATGTTATTGATGCAAGCGCCATGCCCGCCGGGGGATCGGTCAACCCGAGTCTCACAATCGCCGCCCTGGCCCTCAAAGCAACTGACAGCATGTAAATTTCATGGCGGGCGGGGAAAAGCATCCCTGCCTGTATGAAGCTTTTACTTCCTTCTCAATCTTTTTATTATATACTGCGCCTCATCAACATCAAGGACAACAGAAACCAGACCATATACCGCTCCCCCGGCAACAACCATGGTTATCAGAAAGAGAATCTTTTTCAGAGCAGCATCTTCAAGCCAGTCAACCTGGCCGCCAATTGCCACTATAGCCAGAACCATCATTCCTGCAGCCAGAATGTTTTTAGCAACCGGCATGATGAGCTTATTTAAACCGAGATGGCCGATTTTTTTCCGCAGAAAAAATATCAGAATAAGCAACTGTACGGTACACGAAACAGTAAGAGCAAGATTAAGACCCGCGTGCTGCAGGGAAGTCTGCATGAGAGTGTAGCCAAGAATGACATTTATCACCGTATTGATCGTGGCGGCTATCATGGGAGTACGGGAATCCTGAAATGAAAAAAACGTTGGTGTGGTAAGTCGAAGCATTGCGACAGAGCAGATCCCCATGGCTCCGTAGAAAAGGGCCCGGTTAGTCATCAATGCATCGTAAAAATCAAATTCACCTCTCATAAATACTACTGCTATTATCGGCAGACCGATTGCCATAAGAGCGGCTGCAGCAGGAATTGCGATAAAGAGTGCACTTCTGATAGAGGTCACGTAGAGCTCTTTCAATCTGCTGAAATCCTTTAGCGTGGTCATCTGAGACATTTCAGGGAGTATGACATTTCCGATACTGACAATGAATACCCCCTGAACCAGTTCAGTAAGACGTTCAGAATAAAAGAGGTACGAGATACTTCCATCAGCCAGAAATGACGCCAGTATCAGGTTAATAACAATATTAATCTGGTAAACCGCCAGGCCGAAAAGTGCCGGCAGAAGCATCTTAACGATTTTCTTGATTCCCGGGTGTTTCCAGTCAAAAATTATCTTAACCTTGAAACCGGTTTTAATCATGTAGGGAATCTGTAAAATCACCTGTATAATTCCACCGCATACGACTCCTATTGCTACACCATACAGGGGTTCTGAAAAATAGCGAGTAAGAACCAGTATACCGACTATCATACTGGCGTTGAACAACACCGCAGAAAAAGCAGGGGCGAAAAAATATTTATGCGAATTAAGCACCCCCATGCAAAAGGCAACAAGACATACAAAAAAAAGATAGGGAAACATGATTCGCGTCAATTCTGAAGCAAGCTGAAGGTCACCGGGATTATTTTTCCCCTGGGCCATAAAACTGACTATTTCAGGCGAAAAAACCTCTCCAAGGGCAACAATGGCAATCAGCATCACCACCAGAAAGCTCAGAGTCCTCTGGGCAACAGCCAGAGCTTCCTTCTCACCCTTTTGGACCAGGTACTCAGTATAAACAGGTATAAATGATATTGTCAGCGCCCCTTCACCGAAAAAGCGCCTGAAGAGGTTCGGTATTCTAAAGGCGATAAAAAATACATCAGTTTTCCCGCTGGCGCCGAAAAAAGCAGCCATCAGCATATCCCTGGTAAAACCAAGGATCCGGCTTAACATGGTAGACCCGGCTACAATACCGGCTGACCGAACTATTGAACTCATTAAGACACCTGCCTTTAAAATATCTTGACAAATGTCATTCTGCAGTCAATTAATCAAGTACAATCTGAACTATCTATCAGGAACTATTACCAGAGATGAAAAAAACTACTATTTATACATTACTGCTTACTCTTATCATTGGAAATTTCTTTGCCTCTTCCCTCATGGCAGGCTACTATGAACAGGGAAAGTCTCATTATGTCTATAGAAAATATGAAAAAGCAAAACAAATGTTTCTCAAGTCAGTAGAAAACCATGAGCATGGAGATTCTTACTACTTTCTTGGTGAAATAGAAAAAATACAGAAGAATTACAGTGAAGCGGCAAAATACTTCACCAAATCGGCAGAACTCAGCAACACAACCCGAAAATACCGAAAAAATTCTTTCTGGAATCTAATAGTTTTAGCTGAACAAAAGGGCGACCTGGATGAAGTTGTCCGGGTCTGCAAAAAAATGTGGTCTACCATCAGAGACCAGAGCGCCCGGCAAAAGGTTGAAAAGCTCATAAATAAGTTTTTATGGACAGAAAACAGTGAGGCGATAAAGTCCTTCAAAAAGGGCATTGCCTTAAAAAAACGAAACAAAATCGATGAGGCAATGAAATACTTTCAAGAAGCCACATCAGCAGATTATTCATTTCTAGCTCCCAAATTTGAAATGAGCCTTATCTATTACAACAGAAAAGAGTACAGCTCAGCAGCAGGTTATCTCAGAGAAGTCGTAAGTCGTATCAGTTTTTATGCAGAAGCCCATCTCATGCTTGCCGATATTTATTTCAAAAACCGGTCTTACAGCTATGCCCGGGATCATTTCATAAAAGCCCTGGATTTCAGTTTTTCAGGAAGTTCCACCAGAAGTCAAATTGCTTACCGTATTTGTGAAGCTTCCTATGCGGCGGGAGACTATGAAAATGCACTAAAATATGGTATGGAAGTCCACTCGAAGCGGCCAGGAATGATAAAACCGCTCCTGATAATTTCAGCTTCTAACATTAAGCTGGGGAAATACGAGGATGCCCTTAATTATCTTATGAAGGCCCGTAAACTGCAGCCCGACAATCCCGATATCATCTACCAGATAGGAAGCATTTATTACCGCCAGAAAGACTGGCGTCATATATCATATTTTGACCGACTCTTTGACATGGCAAATAATTCTAAAATTAAAAAAACAAAATATAACAGAGCCTTTGCCATTCTTGCTAAATCACATTTCAGTAAAAAACAATACCATCGGGCAATTGCCATTATAAAAACTTTTCCATCTGATAACCGTTCTTTTGAACTGACTCTCCTGCTTGGAAAATCATTATATCACCTGGGCAAATACGACCAGGCAGTTGATGCATTAAACAGCATTTCCCTTTCAGCAGGCGATGCGGTTTTTCTCTGCAAAGCCTATGCATTGAGCAAAAGAAGAAATGAAGCAAAAGAGGTTATAAAAAAATACCTTTATTCCTCTGATTTTTCTGAGGCTGTTGGAAAAAGCAGGCTTCTGCTACAGCTAAAAAAAGAAATTGAAAAAGAATCCGCGCCAAAAGATACAACTGGTAATGGACAATAAAACATATTTCAGCTTAAACAGGCTTCTACACGAGAATAATATTTGTCAGTGAAAAAAACACTATTAACAACGATAGCCCTGACACTCATCACAACAGGCATCATAATATTGAATTTTTCAATAAAAATTCCCTTTACCTCCATTTTCATTTTCATCTGTGGTTCACTTTTTTACCTGGGATTAACATTCATACAAAATACCGGCGGAAGACAGCGTCTAGACAATCTGCATACCGGCGAAGCAGCAGTGCTGCTGCTGATACTGACTCCAATCATTCTGCATACTCATAACTGGGCTGGATGGTTTTTGCTTCTAATACCTGCTGCTGTGTCACTAACCTGGCTTTTTAAAAACATCCTTAACCCTTTCTCTTCAGAAATTCTGCACACAGGTTTAGCCGCAAACATTTCGGCATTGGTTATCTTTTTAATTATAACATACAGGTGGGAAGTTTCGCCGACTATTATCATCAAAACCCTTACCGGTCCGATACAGCACACCGGGCCCGGCTTGTTCGAAATAGTCGGGCTTTATCTTTTAATGCTCTTTCTTGTTGTGCCTGCCGCCATGCTATATCCCCGGTTCAGGCTTCTCTCCCAGGGGGAAGCTTTTTATTCATCTCACAGAAATGATTTTGTTCTAATTTATTCTGCGTCAGTAATACTGGAGTCACTTCTGTTTATCGCCACAATACTTTCACTGGGTATTCTTGGAACAGCAATCCATTACCTTATAGAAAAAAAAGAAGAACCCCTTTATATCATAAATACTTTTTTATTGATTACAGCGTCTACCCAACTACTGCTCCTGGGAACGACCTTTATCACAGACTTTTCTATCATTATTGTCATTTTTCTATTTTCTTATATATTCTATCTATTACGCCAGAGGAGGATATATCTTTGGTAGAGGCAAATTATCTTACTTTTCCGACAAAAAATCCTTTTTTAAAAAAAGTCACCTTTAGCCTGTCCCCTGGTGAAATTACTGGACTGATTGGCAAATCAGGGTCTGGCAAATCTCTTCTCCTGAAGCTTTTATCCGGCATGGATACCGATTTTAATGGAGAATTATCCATAAAAAACTTTCTTCTTAAATCTCTAAACAAAAACCAAATAATTAAACTGGTATCATTAAACACTGCAATGATTCCTCAAAATCTTGATGAAACCGTTTATAACTATCTTTTGCTTGCCAGAATGCCCTTTAAAAAATTCATGAAACCCTTTTCTGAGTTTGATCTTCAAGTCATAGAAAAATACATTGAGGCCTTTGAGCTGGAAAAATTTAGAAATAATTCACTTAAAAACTTACCAAAGGGGATTCTGGCAATGGTAAACCTGGCCTGCCAGTTTAGCCGGGAATCGGCCCTTCTTCTTCTTGATGAACCATCATGCAACCTTGCTCCTGATCAGATAAAAATACTTATTCGGCAGATTACAAGATATGTCTCTGATGGATTACGAAACTGTATCATAGCTTCAAACAATATAAGCTTTCTTGCACAGGTCAGTGATTCATTAATAATTCTGCAGGATGGACAGCTGACGGATATAATCAATACTTCAAAGATTACAGCCCCCCTTTTATCTCATTATCTGGGAACTGAAATATTTGTATCAAGGAATATTTACAATGGACGTCCAGAGGTTCACATTTTTCCCGAAAACTGATCAGGTGTAAAAATGTATTTTTGTAACTGCTTCTTCAAGACTTTCTGCAAAAATTAAAAAATTATAGTTATCGGTGATCTCAACGAGTTTTGAAACATCGTTATTTGCCCAGACAAGAATTATCCTTTTTTCATTTTCACGGGCAAACTGAGACACATCAACCAGCGCCGTAAGCCCTGACGAAGAAACAAATAATACATTTTCAAAATTAATAATTAGATTCTCTTTATCAACAATCTTTTTAACTGTTTTTTCAAAAGAAGCAATATTATCAACAGCAAGATTCCCTTTCAAATCAAGAACCTTGAATCCTTCAAACTCCTTTAAAAAATAGCTTAAATTTTCCCCCATTAGATGTTCCTCTTAGTTTTTTGTTATCAGTTTTAATGCTTCGATAATAATTTCATCTTCGACATTATAATCAATCAATGGTTTTCCCACTGACTTGAGAAGAACAAAGTTAATTTTCCCGGCACTGTTTTTTTTATCGAACTTCATATGATTAAAAATTTCCTGCCGGTCAAGATTATATAGTTTCTTCAGAGGAACAAATTTATCAAGCAATTTGACAATTCTCTCTGTTTCCTGAATATCTAGAAGCCCGAGTTTTTGTGATATTTCGACTTCAACAATCATACCCGCGGCAACTGCCTCACCATGACTTATCCCGGAAAACTCAAGTATTGACTCAAGGGCGTGCCCGACAGTATGGCCAAAATTCAATATTGCCCTGATACCACCCTCTCGCTCATCCTGTTCAACAATTGAAGCCTTAAAAGCGGCTGAGGCATAAATAATTTTGACCAGTAGATCTTCCCGGTCAATTATGGAAGTTTCAATTCCCTCCAGCAACTCCAGGGTTTTCTCATCTCCGATGAGTCCATGCTTTACTATTTCAGCCAATCCATTTATCCATTCTTCTACGGGAAGAGTCTTCAAAAAAGCAACATCGCTGGATACCGCAGCGGGCTGGTGGAATGCACCGACAATATTCTTACCTACCGATAAATTTACAGCAACCTTGCCCCCGATGCTCGAATCAACCATGGAAAGTAAAGTAGTCGGTATATGAATAACAGATATCCCTCTCATATAAACAGATGCAAGAAAACCGGTAAAATCACCGACCACGCCTCCCCCAATACCAATTAGAAGTGATTTCCTGCTGAATCCTTCCTTTACCATTTTTTGAAGATAGGATTCAGAATAATGAAAACTCTTATTTTCTTCTTCATCTTCCATAACAAAAATAATGTATGGCAAAGTTTGAGGTAAACCCCTCTCTATATAGTCTCGGTGAAGGTCATATACCCTTTTGCTGATTACAATTCCGGCTTTATCAACATCCCGTAACCCGCTAATCATTGCATCAATATTATAAATTCCGGCACCGGTTCGGTAGGAATAAGAGGCGCTTTCTGTTGTGACTGATAGGGTTTTTATGCTTTCTGCCATAGTTTCCCCAGGTATTCTACAGATGTGCTGCCGGCAATCAGGCTGGCAAGCTTTTCATTTACAGGCGGAAAGACCCGAAGCTTCAACAATTCGTCAGCGGTGAAAAAGCTGTAATCATTTAATCTTTTATCTTCTCCAAGTTTATAATTTCCGCCGGCATAATGACATAAAAAACAGATATTGATTATATGACGTTCACCAACGGGATCGATGGAATCAGAAAGCATCACAGGCTTATCAACGGTAACAGTAATGTTCAACTCTTCTAAAAATTCTCTTTTAAGGGCTTCTTCCAGGGATTCACCATAATTGACTCCCCCACCGGGAAGGAGCCAGTAGACAGAGTTATTTTTTTTATGAGCTATTAGCAAAAGTTTATTATCTTCAATAACAATACCCGCTACACGAACACGAGGTTCCTGCCCAATCGTCTTCAAATTTTCAATTCTCCCTTATCAATCGCCTTGAGAGTCATTTCGGCAGCCTGCATCTCAGCCTTCCTTTTGCTGCTCCCTGTTCCAACAATAATTTCTCTGGCATTAATTACCAGACGTACATGAAACTCCTTCTGGTGGTCTGGCCCGACTTCCCCTACTACTTCATACAGTGGTCGTTCCTTGTATTTTTTCTGAACATATTCCTGCAAAGTCGTCTTGGGGTCTCTCTGGTAAGTAAGATTATCTACACGTTCAACATCACTTTTCATCAATCCAAGAATAAAGCGTCTTGATTCCTTGAGACCTGAATCGAGGTAAATAGCGCCAATTACAGCTTCGAGGGTATTTGCAAGAATTGATGAACGTTTTCGTCCACCGCTCATCTCCTCACCTTTTCCCATCTGAATAAAGCTGCCAAGATTCAATTCCCTCGCTACCTTGGCAAGAGTATCTTCAGAAACTACCACTGATTTAATTTTGGCCAGATCGCCTTCATGATAATCTTCAAAATGCTTAAAAAGGTATTCATTTACAACAAGGCCAAGAACTGAATCACCAAGGTATTCCAGTCGTTCATTATCTCTAGCATTGGTACCCGATTCATTGATGAATGAACGATGCACAAGGGATCTTGCCAGTAAACCCTTATCTTTGAATTTAACACGAAGAATACTTTGAAGTTTATCAAGCTGCCGGCTGCGGCTTCTCTTGTTTATTTTATTCTGCTTTGAACTGATGATATTGTCTTTTTCATTCTTCATTAGGGGAAGTAAACCACACAAAATACGGGGATACAATACAAGTAAGAATTAAAGTAAAAGTTTCTATCCTTATCTATATTCTATCACCGATATATTTTACTACATCTTCAACTGTCAGCAAATGTTCTGCGTCTTCTTCTGAAATTTCTATATTAAATTCCATTTCGAAGGCCATTATCAATTCAACTGAATCGATTGAATCTGCACCCAGATCATCAATAAATGAGGCATCTTCTGTAACATTAGATTCATCAACATTAAGCTGCTTGATTATAATATTTTTAACCTGATTAAAAATAGCACTCATTATAAATGACCTCCAGTCTGACAGCTATTGCTGTTACAGATGATACATCTCATATTCTTCCTGTCAAGACGAAATACAAAAAGGGATGCCCTTATCTGCATCCCTTTCATTTCCGCCATCTTCCTGAAGATTAATCAGAAATTTTGACTTTTTTTTCTATTACAAGTTCACCCTTGTAAAAACCACATTCCGTGCATACACGATGGGGCACAGTGTAAGAGCCGCATTTAGGACAGGGACGCAATGATGGAACACCTATAGCGTCATGTGATCTTCTCATTCTTGACTTCGACTTTGATTTTCTTCTTTTAGGTACAGCCACGATTCAACTCCATATGTTTTATACAAAACATCAATTTATTTTCAATAATTACTGCTGCAAAGACCTGTGGGCATTGAATATATTAGAGCCCTGTTATGTCAATATAAATTTTTTAAAATCAAAAACTTTACTCTGTTTTACCTTTTTGTCCCTCGGTTAGAATAAGACGCTGTTTTGCTCTTCCTGCAAGAACGGATTGTGGAAACTGAGCGATTACCCGGTTAAAATAAATTTTAGCCTGGGCAAGATCACCTTTAATTGAATGAATACGCCCTGTATTATACAGCACCTGGTCGGCAACCATGCCTTCACCATATTTTTCCTGTAATTCTTTCAGAGCGACAAGAGCATCATCAAGTTTCCCCATTTCTTCAAGGGAAAGAGCTGCTTTTAAAAAAGCCAGTGGAGTAAAAACCTCTGAAGAATCTTTATCCGCAAAAATTAGAAGATATTTTCGTGCTTCTTTAAACTTTTTCAAATCATAGTAAAGATTTCCAATCATAAAATAGGGCATCTTCGAAGCAAAACCGATATATGCCGAATCGGTCAGTTGTTGCAGCTCAGCAATAGTTTTTTCAACTACTTTCGTATCTTTTCTGTTTTTATAGTATTCGTCCATAATTGTTTCATAACGTATTTGTTGATCAGTACTACGCATATCAACAATGACAGAAGCAACAATAGTCGCAATAATTCCGAGAAAAAATGCGCCAAAAAAATAAAGAACTAATTTTCTATTTGCCTTTAAAATCTCTGCAATTTTCATTAAAATCCGTTCAACAGGATTTCTTTCAATGTCAATTTTTGTTTTAACCTTAATTTTTGCCATTTACCGCTATTCTCCGAGTTTGAGATTGACCATTTCACCAAGTGTAACGGTACTCGGCCTCGTCTCTTTTAATATTTTATCAAGCTCTTCTTTCTCTGCAATCATGTCATACTGCTTAAGGCTCATACTGAGTCTTTTCTTATTTACATCAACACCAAGAATAAGAGCCTGAACCTGCTCTCCTACTTTAAAATGCTCTTCAAGATCTTCAATCCTGTTTTTTGAGACTTCAGAAATATGAACAAGCCCTTCTACATTATCTTCAATTTTGATAAAAAGGCCAAATGGAGTAATTCCAGAAATTACTCCATCAACCTTCATTTTTGGCTTATATTTTTCAGCTATAACTTCCCAGGGCGATCGGGTCAATTGTTTCATCCCGCAGGCAATCTTCATTTCCCTGGACTTAATTTCCAGAATTTTGAATTCTACTTCTCCGCCAACAGTAAAAGTCTTATCAAGGTTAATCTTGTTGTCGTCCCAGCTGATATCAGATATGTGAATCAAACCATCTATATCATCTTCGAGTTCAACAAACAGGCCAAACTTTACGACCTTTTTGATCTTCTTTGTGTGAGTTGAACCAAGGGGGAACCTCTCTGCTATAGTATCCCATGGATTTTCCTGGGTCTGCTTATATCCGAGCAGCAGTTTCTTCTCTTCTTTAATTATATCAAGGACAGTAACGTCAATTTCCTGCCCTTTCTGCAAAACGTCTTTTGCTGATGTATTATTTTTAGTCCAGGAAAGCTCAGTATTTCCAAGAAACCCTTCAATGTCATTACCGACATCAACAAATGCTCCCATATTTACAATAGTAACAACGGTTCCCTTGACAACATCTCCGACTTTAATTTTATCCTCTATTGTTGCCCAGGGATCTTCTGTAAGCTGCTTTAGTCCCAGGGATATTTTCCCTTCCTCTCCATTGATATTAAGAATAAGGAAGTCCCGGACTTCATTAAGCTTTAAAATTTTGCTTTGGTTAAAAACATGCTTCCAGGACATTTCATGGCGATGAAGCAAAGCATCAATACCTTCAACACTAACAAAGGCACCAAACTCAACAAATTTAATGACCTCTCCTTCTATTGTGTCACCAATTTTGTAATTCTCTAAAAATTTCTGCCATTTAACAACATTTTCTTCATCTATAAAATCTTTTCGGGACAGGACAATTGATTTCTTTTTTCGGTCGATACTTTTTATTTTAAATTTATATTCGCCTTCTGTTTCAGACTCACCTTTCAAATCAGCACTCAGGGAGAAAGGAAGAAATGCGGTAATCCCACAACATGCAACAAGTTTACCTTTATTGGTTGCGGCGATTACTCTGCCATCTACTGTGCTGGTTCCGCTACCATAGGTAGTGATAAACTCACTCCATTGTTTCTCTTCCAGGGCAGCCTTCATTGAAAACTGATATACTCCATCAACAAGTTTTTTATTCTGGAGCATTACACTGATATAATCTCCAACCACGGGTGGTTCATCAAATTCATCCAATAAAATTCTACCATCGGATTTAGCTCCAACACTGACATATGCATATTCTGAATCGACTGTTACTATTTCACCACTGACAATAGAGCCAGGCTTGATCTCATCCATTGCGGAATCAGCAACATGCTCCATATCGATAGATTCATTGATTTCTTCTGTGAACTGGTCCATAATTGGTCACCTTACATGTAGATTCATCAACCGGGACAGTTATCCCGATTAATCCAAACGTTAACATTTCTGCTTTTTTATATATTCTCCGATAAGATCTATTACTTCCTGTCTGCTCATCGGTGAAGTATCAATTCTTATAGCATCTTCAGCCTGTTTCAATGCACCGAATATTCTACTCATATCCTGATTATCTCGCTGTATAATCTTGTTTTTGATATCATTTTCGTCAACATTTTTTCCCATTTCCCGATATTCATTAATCCGTCTTTCAGTACGAATTTCGACTGAAGCATCAAGATATATTTTGAGATCGGCTTCGGGAAAAACAACTGTACCGATATCCCTTCCGTCCATTATGATTGAATCAACCTGTGCCCATTTTCTCAGGATGCAATTTACATACTCCCTGACATCCAGGTTATCAGAAATTACTCCGATATTTCCGGTAATTTTTTCATTGCGTATTTCATTTGAAACATCACGATCATTAACATATGAATCAGCTGTTCCGTCAGCATTAAATTCCTGCCGAAGAATTATATTATTTAATTCAGCCTTAAAATCAATATCTGGAGAGAGGTCATTGTGTTGTTGTAAAAAATACCAGGTTACTGACCGATAAAGGGCCCCTGAATCAATATACTTTAAATCATTATTTCGCGCGACTTCCCTTGAAACACTGCTTTTTCCTGATCCTGCGGGGCCATCAACTGCCACAACCAGTCTCTTCTCCATAAAATTCTCCCTTACAACTGACTGTCCTTTTTTATTATTTTCCTACAGGATAAGACCCGAGGACTTTTAAAAAATTTGTCTCTTCCTTCATCTTTTCAAGAGCTGCCTTTACGATTTCATCATCTCGATGGCCGAGAAAATCGATAAAAAAGTTATACTCCCACATCTTTTTTTTATCAGGACGTGATTCTATTTTCGTCATGTTTATACCGGCTCCGTTAAAGGGCTCCAAAAGACGAGAAAGAGCCGCGGGTCTATCCTTTATTGCACAGACAAGACTGGTTTTATCATTACCGGTAGGTTCCTGATACATGTTTCCAATTGCGAAAAACCGGGTTGCATTTTGACGTAAATCTTCTATACCCTTCGAAATAATTTCCAGGCCATAAATTGATGCTGCCACTTCGGCTGCTATTGCAGCACTTTCGTTATCTTCTGCCGCATTTTCTGCCGCCCTGGTCGTTGAATCAACAATGACTAATTCAGCATCAGGGTAGTTTTTTCTCAACCACCCCTTACATTGTCCAACAGGCTGAGGATGAGAATATATACGCCTTACCATTTTGCCTTCAATATTTTTCCCAATCAGGCACATCGAAATTTTCATATACTGTTCTGCAGTAATATTCAGGTCGGTCTCCATCAACTCATCAAGAGTAAAAGTTACCGCGCCTTCAGTACTGTTTTCAACCGGCACTACCCCATATTCAGCATCACCGGCTTCCACCTGCCTGAAAACATCACCAATAGTCTTTTGCGCAAAACGACTGACTCCCTTACCAAAAAAGTTTATCACTGCCTGGCTTGTAAAGGTTCCTTCGGGGCCAAGAAATGCTACGGTTACAGGCTCTGCCCCATGTGCGGCATCCGCTATCAGGTCGATGATAAAAGTTCGTAAAAAATTTTTAACTGATTCATCAGTATAGCAGGAGTCGATCAGTTCGCCCGCTGCAGCCCGGTCAGATAAAAGTGACAGACTGCCCTTTTCTTCCTTTTCCTGTCGATAGCGGGATACGTAATACTCTCGAACCTTCAAAACTGTATCGAGAAACTTTTTTTCAATCATTCACCACCACCATCTTGAATAATATCTGAAATGTCACTATCAAGAGAGAATTCTTTTATTTCAGAAAGCTTTGGTAAATCTGAAAGTTTATTCAGACCAAAAAGAC
>CAZPEK010000043.1:13964-14440 GCA_964585555.1 uncultured Leptospirales bacterium
AAATTCATCGGTTGTACCGTAGGCAAGGGGGCGCCCCGGGACGTTCTTTCGTCCCACAGGCTTAAGGAGGTTCCGCTTCATCAAATTTGCCACCATCACACGGGAAGAAACACCCCTCAGTTCATCAATTTCCGCCATAACTATCGGTTGTTTATATGCCACGATAGAGAGAGTCTCTAACATCCCCTTAGTAAGCGAGTCCCGTCTTTTCATCCCGAGGGCATGCCTGAGCTGTTCTGCATAACGGGCATTGGTGACAAACTGAAAACCACTGGCAATTTCGACCAGTATGACACCACTGTCACGGTCATCATATTCATCAATAAGGGTATCGAGTATAATTTTTGCCTCAGTAGGATCAACAGAGAAATTTTTCACAAAAAACTTAAGGGGTACCGGCTCATTACTCAAAAAAAGAACAGCCTCAAAAAGCCCCTTAAGATCATGCTCATCCCGCTCATCCTTTTCATCACTGT
>CAZPEK010000044.1:0-1679 GCA_964585555.1 uncultured Leptospirales bacterium
TAGTTTATCAGAAGTGTAAAGTTGCCAGCAGCAGAAGTCTGCTGCAGGTTGGTATTCTTACCGGTAAAACGAATACCCCAGCCCCGATAGAGCCATGATTTGTCTTTCAGCTTCACAGGCGCTACACTTTCATAACTCCGATGATCCACATCCATAATAAAACGTATCAGAAAATCTGACTTTTCCCGAACAGGAAAGGTGGCATTGGAATTATAAATCCGGTTCAGTATCAGAACAGCCTCGTTGTAACGGCCTTTTTTTATCAAATGCCGTGAACGGTTAAAATCTTTTTTTACCGCCTGTGGAGAGATATAAAACTCCGGGGTACGTTTACGATTTATGCGGTTCAGAAGCCGGTAGTCACTGGTTGGGAGCTCCACCGAGGCAAGGGTCTCAACGTGACGGTCCCCCTGAAGTTTCTCGGTTCTGAATTTTTTAAAGAAAAAATATCCCGCCCATGAGAGCACACCGGTAAGAACTATAATGACAAGAATTGAGAAAGGAAGTTTAAGCTTAAAAGAACGCCGGGGTGCAGCCCGCTCCCTTAATCGTCTCTTCCCTGCTACCCCACCGGGCCGGGGCCTGGAAAAATCATCACGAATATTTTTGGGCGGTGAAGGAATATTTACAAAATGTTTCAGGTGGACATGTTTCTGAAAGACAGGAAAATCATCGGTATTCTGAATACTCCTGAGGCCCTTTTGAAGCGACTTGTCTTCGGGGTATTTTCTTATCCGGTCAGCATATACGGAAATGGCCTGTTCCCTGGAGGTTGCCGCCTTCATCATCATGAAGGCTCTGAGCTGCACTGCAGGGGTGTAATCGCCATCAATTTTCTCGATGCGATCAAGCATGTTGTGGGTACCACTGAAACGGTCAAGAAAGAGACAAAGTACCGCCTGTAAAAAATAAGGATAGGGATCTTTCGGATTATTTTCAAGGATGGTTTTAAGTATGGTTTCAGCGTCGCCATACTTTTTCTTTTTGTAGGCCTGAAAGACATCCTTCAGGAGTCTTCCAGTACTGTAAGGTTTGTTTCTATGAGACATGGAGAATCAGGCGCAGAACTCCATGATTACTGATCACGCCTGTTCCTCCGAAAAAGACCCTTCAAGTCACCCAAAAGGTCAATTTTTTCATCGAAAATTTTTCCGATGATAAATCCGATAGCAGAGAGAACGATAACAAGAAAAGTTTTTAAAAGCCCGAATGTTAAAATCAGCAGACCAATGACAAAGCCCAAAAGAGCTCCCAGGGCCTGCCCGGGATGCTCATTGATCCATGCACTGACAAGGGCGAAGAAACTCATTACTGTTTAACCCTTTCAATATACTCACCGGTTTCAGTGTTAATCTTAACCAGGTCTCCTTCATTGATAAAAAGGGGCACCCTGATTTCAGCGCCGGTTTCAACCTTTACCGGTTTAAGAACATTGGTTGCCGTGTCTCCTTTGGCTCCCGGTTCAGCATAGGTAACCTTGAGAACAACTGATGCAGGAGGCTCGATGGTGACAGGCTCTTCCTGATAAAAGGTGATATCAACGATATCTTCTTCTTTCAGATAACTGAGGGCATTGCCGATAGATTCTTTGAGGATTGACTCCTGCTCATAGGATTCAGTATCCATGAAAACAAGGCAGTCACCTTCGTCATAAAGATACTGCATGGGCCGGCGTTCAA
>CAZPEK010000044.1:1689-14278 GCA_964585555.1 uncultured Leptospirales bacterium
GGACATCTTCAACTTTTTCAGCACCCCTGAAGGTTTTATCAACCACAGTTCCTTTTTTTACATTTTTAAGTTTAGTTCGTACAAAGGCACCGCCCTTTCCCGGCTTTACATGCTGGAATTCAACAACAGAGAAAAGTTCTCCGTCAAGTTTGATGGTAGTACCCCGTTTAAAATCATTACAGCTAATCATGATAACCTCTATATTACTTGTAGTTCTTTTGTTGCCTTTGTTAATACTTCAGGTCCCTTTGCGGTGACAAGAACCATGTCTTCTATTCTGACGCCGCCCAGGCCGGGAAGATAGATACCCGGCTCGATTGTAACAACCATGTTTTTTTTCAGCCTCAATTCGCCCCCTGTTCTCAGGGCCGGAATTTCATGAACCTCAAGACCAAGACCATGGCCGAGAGAATGACCGAAATTTTTACCGTATCCTGCTTCTGATATAATATCGCGGGCGATGCTGTCGAGCTTCCCGGTGGTAATTCCGGGCTTTACGGACTCCACGGCCCGCTGTTGTGCATCTTTGACAACATGGTAGATTTTTTCAATAACCGGGTCAATGCTATGAACAAAGAAGGTTCTTGTCAAGTCTGAATTGTAGCCTTCAAGGGTACATCCCATATCAACGAGAAGAACTTCCCCTTCCCTTATCTTTTTTTTCATGGAAGTTTCATAGTGAGGCATTGATGATCCGGGACCTGAGGCAACAATCGAATCAAAGGAGCTTTTTCGACATCCATTGGTCCGGTAGAAGTATTCGATCTCAACGGCCACATCCCATTCGGTCATCCCCGGTTTCACTGTTGCGACAAGATGCTTTACACACCGATCCGTAATGGCAGCGGCACGCCTGATGACATCGATCTCTTCGTCATTCTTCACCATGCGGAGTACATTGACTTCATTGCCCCCGGGGAGCACCTTGATGCCCCGAAGCTTTTTTTTCAGGTCAAAATATTGAGAAAGCATGAGAGAATGTTCTTCAAGGTAGAGAAACTTCTCCCCGAGCAGTTTGAGGGCCGCCTTAATATGATTGTTAATATCTTCTTTCTGGAGGATGAATGCAACACCTTGAGGCAGAATGGAGCGGGCATACTCCTCGTAACGGGAATCGGAGATAAAGAAGGATTGCCCTTCCCCTATTATCAGGAGAGCATGACTCCCTGAAAAACCGGTAAGGTACTTGATATTGGTCAGATCTGATACAAGATAAGGAAGGGTCTCTTTCTTTTTCAGCTCTCTGACAAGTTTTCTGAATCTTTTTACTTCCATCCAATAACCTCTGATTCAAACTTGCCGCTTCGCTGGAAATTGTCAAGTCCCTTCCTTTCTTATTTTATGAAAAGATGCCTGTCTCTCAGCTGTCAGTATACTCAAGAGCAGCCGTATCTTCGAAATTGCTTATCGTATCCCCAATCTGTTTCATCGCATCGAGGCGGGCTTTCTCCAGAAAGCCGCGGCAAAGGCTCCTTCAGATGAACCCTCAGAGGCCTTTTCAATTATTCGTGCCGTCTCAGGATCTTCACTACGGCTGAAATGCACCACAGTCGCGGTACGGCAGGTTTCCCGACGAAGTGATTCCAGGTCCCGGGGTGAGCGAAACCAGACCCGACTGAAGAGCCCTCCTTCAGCGGACGCTTTTTCTTTTCGTTCAGCGGCCCACGAGCTGAGACTGTTGAGGGTAGCAACCAGGACACGTCCCCCGGGACGGGTTACCCTGAAAAGCTCATTAAGTGCTGATGCAGCGTCTTCAATGAATTCCAGGGCGGTAACTGAAATGACCGTGTCAAAGCTTTCGTTTTGAAAAGGAAGTTCAAGCATATTCCCCTGGAGAAGCCCCGCCCCGGGAAGTTTGCTGCTGCAGTATGTGAGCATCGGCAGACTCAGGTCGAGTCCCGTTACCCGGGAGCCCGCATCACGGTAAAGGGAAGTAAATATGCCGGTGCCGCATCCCGTGTCGAGAAGCTCCTCGCCTGGTACCGGCGGGGCCATTTCAAGAATAAGTTTCTTTTCATATTCCAGTACCAGTTTACCCAGGGGCGTTTGAAACCACGATTCGTATTTTTCGGGCCATGAATCGAAACTTGAAGTTTTTGTCATTGTACCAGTGTCTCCTGTCCCTTTAACCTCCCGAGGGGAGCCTTTAGGTCTATCGTAAGTTATAACCGTCCCCCTCCGGGGGATTGCGGGGGTGTTTAATCCTTGACATAAAGTGACACATGAGTCACTTACAATTTCATACCCCAGACAGGAAGTCACACATGAACCTGATCCAGGAATACACCATCTACACGCTTCAGGAAATTCGTCAAAACCTTGCTGCTGAATTAACCAATGCTGCCGCGGGTAAAAAAAACAGCCTCGCCTTTGCCCGCCATGAGATCAGCAGCAAAAGCAGCGAATCAAAAACCACTGCCCGGATAATCGTCATTGGGGGAAGCAACTGTGTTGCCGCAGACGGATTAAAAACCGACCGGGGCATTGAGCTCTCAAATATTCATGAAGAACCCCTGCCGGTATTTGACAATCGAGACACCTTTCTTCCATACATTGCGGCCCACATACCTGAAGATGTAAAGCTGATCGGCCTTAATTTTGCCTATCCCATGGAACCGGTTATCCGTGCCGGCCGCCTTGACGGCCGGCTTATCAAGGCGACAAAAGAGCATACCTTTTCAGGGGTCGTGGGTCATGAAGTGGGCCGGCTCATCGAAGAGCATCTTCTCGAAACCCGGGGCCAGAAGGCCGATGTGGTTACAGCAAATGATACGATCTGCCTTATTCTTTCAGGTCTTAAAAAGTATCACCCCACGGGACTCGCCGGGGGTGTCATCGGCACGGGTTTCAACTTCGGCTTTTTTCTTGATAAGACCACCCTCGTAAACCTTGAGTCGGGAAACTTCAGCTCATTCCCGGTCACTGATTCATGCGCCGCAATTGACGAAGGACTTGAAGACCGGGGAAAGCAGCTCTGGGAAAAAGAAATCTCCGGGGCCTATCTCTACCGGCATTTTAATTTCTACAATAAAGAACTCAACCTTGACTTGCCTGCTATTACCTCTACCGTAGAACTCGACAGCCTTGCAGATAATGATACGGGTACAGCAGGAAACCTTGCCCGGGAACTCATGAAACGCTCCGCAACTTTCGCGGCAGTGCAGATTGCCGCCATATTTGACTATCTTGATACGGATCATCTGAATGTTCTAATAGAAGGAAGTTTATTCTGGAAGGGATGGCGCTACCGGCAGAACCTTGCCGATGTTCTCACCTCCCTGGGCGTCATGTACCAGCAGTATTCAATTGACCATATAGATCAAAGCAGTGTGCTGGGGGGCGCCCTTCTGGCCCTGGGGAAATAAGGGTCGGTTAAAATCTGAAGGCGGTACAGCTCCATACCGCCCTCAGGATGGGTCTATCCTAGAGCAGCCTTCTGGACTCCTCCTTCACTTGTTACCGGTTTCATCGCTTCAAGAAAACGAACCTCTGTTCCCACCACCTTGATCTTTGAGCGGGTCTTTCCGTCTTCCCCTTCCCACCGGTCCTGTCTCAGGCGGCCGATGACCATGAGACGCTTTCCCTTGGAAACATTCCGGCCGCAGATATCCGCAAGCTTATCCCAGGTCTCAACATCAATAAATGAAACCTTCGGCTTATCTTCTGACTTGGTGAAATGATTCACTGCCAGGGAAAAGCTGCAGATAGACTTGCCGGTTTTTGTCTCCCTGATGATTGGCTCATGGGTGACATGACCTTCAATTGTTGCGGTTGTGTAATTCTGCATACTATGACTCCTTAACTTTTTTATTCGGGGTTTTTCCCCTGTTACCGAATAAACGAATTACAAACCGGTAAATTGAATTTTTTTTGAAAGGAAGTTAATTTTTTTCCTTGATAAGCCTGAAATTGGATATTTACTTCTTAAAGAAATCCTGTTACCCATCAGGCCCCCTGAATCCCCCGGTGGGGGACTTTCATTGCTGTGGATAGTCTTTCAAGTCCCCCTTCGGGGGATTGAGGGGAAAGACTTTAAAACACCGGGAAATAACTATAGCTGTTCGAGGAAAACATGGAAAAAGGCATTTGCGTATACTGTTCTTCAAGCTCATCTACACCGGAAATCTATCACCGGGAAACAGAACACCTCGGAAGGCTTATTGCCGAATCAGGGCAGCCACTGATCTATGGGGGGGCCTCAATCGGCCTCATGGGTCTTCTCGCTGATACGGTTGCCGCCCATGCTGGACAGGTTGTTGCGGTGCTTCCTGAAAGCCTTCATAAACGGGGTATCGGCAACAACAGGGCAGATGAGCTTATTCTGACCAGAGATCTCCGCGAGAGAAAGGCCATCATGGAAGAACGCTCATCAGCCTTCATCGCTCTTCCGGGAGGCTTTGGAACCCTGGAAGAACTCCTTGAGATTACCACCCTGAAACAGCTCGGTATGGTGCAGGCTCCTGTTATACTTATCAATACCGCGGGTTTTTACGATCAACTCATCGCCCTGAGAGATCGAATGCTTAAAGAAAATTTCATGATAAAAGAAAACAGCAGGCTCATACATACAGCAGAAAATTCAGGGGCCGCCATGGAATATATCTCCTCATATATCCATGAGGAGATGCCTTCCAAGTGGCTCTGAAAAATTTGAAAGGAAGTGAAGGCTCTTATCGCCCCTGGTAATTTCGAAGTATACGCAGACTCTGGTAACTCTTTAATATTTTAGCATGGTCAATGGCACGTCTGCCGTTAAAATCTCTCATTGCGGGACTTGCCCCGTTTTCAAGAAGCACCTTCACCGTTTCGTCACTGTCCCGGTAGACAGCATGCATTAAAGGGGTTACCCCCAGCTTGTTTCTCGCGTTGACTGATGCCCCCCCTTTCAGAAGTAGACGAACCATGGCGGTTTTCCCGCTGTCAGCGGCAAAATGCAGGGGTGTCATACCGTCACGGTCAACAGGACTGATAACCGCACCGTGCCTGACAAGTATTTCAGCTATTGAAAGATACCCTTCGAAGGCGGCAAAGTGCAGAGGAGTCTGTTTCTGGTTGCTTCGGACATTAACATCAGCTCCCCGTTCAAGAAGAAGCCGTACCTGGGTCAGCCTGCCCCGTCGTGCTGATTGATACAACTGGGTTTCACCGTAACTGTCCTGCATATGAACCTTTTTCTCTTCGAAGAGTTCATTTTTCCCATAAAACTGGTTATTTCTAAATTCTCCCGCATAGCCCCTGCCCGTGCTGTAGTACCAGTAACCGAGACCGTGAAAACTTCCTTTTTGAAATTCTCCACTGTAGCGGCTGCCGTTGAACATTTTTAAAACTCCCCAGCCATGTTCACGCACTCCTTGCATCTGACCGGTATAGGTACTGCCGCTGGAAAATTTTTTATACCTGATGCTCTTGAGAAAATCCGCCGCTTTACGGCTTCCTTTACTCCGGGCACATTCCTCAGCGGTTAACCCCCGGTCATTTTTTATTCGGATATCAACTCCTTTCTCAATGAGTGCCTTAATCGCAGGAATATCATTTGTTTCCGCGGCTTCAAAAATAGTTTTATCCTTCGACAAAAGGGGCAGAACAGCAGCAGCAACAAAAAACAAAACAAGGAGTCGTTTCTTCATGGGAGATAATTCCTTTTACTGATCTTGGTGTTGCAGAAGTTGTAATAACTCCTGAAGATTATTGGTAATAAAACCGTCTATATGTATATCGGTAAGTCGTGAAATATCCTCTGCTGTTTTTACATTCCAGACATAAACAGCCTTCCCGCGCTTTTTCATTTCCTGTAATAAAATCCTGTTACTTATATAGGAGAGACCGATAGCTTCAGGTATAAACATGGCATCTCCCGCAAAATTCTTCTTCAGGGAAAGAAGTCCAGAACGGTAGAGAAAATAAGCTCCTATAATACTGATAGATGAAAGGGTTGTCGCCACTGCCGGCATCCTTTTACGGATCTTCTTAAGAGTCCCCGGGTGAACAGATGAAATGATGATTCGATCAGTACTGTTATACTCGCTCAGGAGTTTCAGTACTTCTACAGTCAAAACATCTGAGGAATCGGTCAGATCTAGAATAAACTTCCTTCCAGGAAACCTGAAAAGCATCTCTTTTAAAGAGCAGTATGTAATCCCCCGACCCCGAAGAGGAAAACTTGTCCCTTCTCTCTCGGGATAATAATACGCCGCATCACCTTCCATAACAGCTGTCAGAGTATTCTCAGCAACCACGAGCTTCTCTCCATGGGGCCCCGATACTTCAGGATCAATTGCAACCAGGGGCACCCGGTCTGCAGTAAGCCTGACGGTTAAAAATACCCCATGGGCTCCCATTTCAAAGGCCTTTTCGACAGCTTCTACGCTTCCCGGCGGAAGTCCCGGCACAGCACCATTATCAGCTATTATGCGGGGAGGATTGACAAAAAATTCTTTCATGATGTTAACTTACTGCCTGATTATTATTTTTCAAGTCGAGTACATCCTGAGACTGAAAATTGAGTACCTGTCAGGGTTTCCCTCATCCAGCCTTTTAAGAGAAATAATTATTGTTTTTTTTATTGATTTTCAACAATAAAGTCATATACTGTTTAAAGCAATCGACTGGTAACATTTATTTTTTAAGCATCCTATAAATCAAGGATAATATTATGGCAAAAGCAACACAATTGATAAAAGCGTATCTTTCAGAAACCATTCCTCCCGACGGGGGATTTATAGTCAGCGGCTTTTTCGAAGGCTCACAGTATGCAATCTATGAAGTAACCGCATACAGAAATGTCAAAGATATCTTCCGAGACAAGGAAGGTATTCACTTCAAAACTGACGGAAACCGGACCCACATCCTGGTAGAACCCCCGACGTTCCCCCAAAAGCATATTGAACCGGTCAATAGAGATGAAGGACGCTCAATTCCCTATCGATTTAATGAAGTTGAAATCCTCAATGGCAGAAAAAGCGAAAAAATCATGATTCCCAGAGAACCGGTTCTCCTTCGCTCTTCCTTCACCATCCTCGACCATGGAAGAGACAGTTTTGCCTTTATGTTTCACCTTAGCAGCGATGTATATGTTGCCATCAAGCGTTTTATAGCAGACAGCCTTTACAATGACTGTGACCTGAGTAAAAAAGGCGCTCTTGATGCCGCGACTAAGATGCTGGATACAGTAAAGAAATTTACAGTCTTTCAGCCATAGGGGATAATACTGTCCTTTAATTTCAAATTTGATCTTGACAAAAATCACCATGTAAAACAGTATTATTTCTTCCCGGAGAAAATACACATTTTCCGGAAAATTATCACAAGAGAGGTTTCATTAACCCCGCTATGACATCCGAAAATTCGGACCCTGGTAGTAGTAATACACTTCAACGCTTGTTATTTTACTTAACAAAAGGCAGAAAAAGAACCGACACGCGGCAGTATAACTCACGAGCCTACGAAAGTCTTGACACCCCCCGTAAAGATATGATTCGAGGAGTTTTTCATCTTGCCGATCAAAATGTCCGGGAAATCATGATTCCGCGAGTAGATATCGTGGCCATTGAATCAGGCATTGAGCTTCAGCCCCTGGTAAAACTTGTCTATGAAGCGGGTCACTCACGGCTTCCTGTCTTCGAAGACACTATAGATAATATTATTGGCATCATTTACGCAAAGGATCTGTTAAAGATTCTTCTTGAAAAGCCAAGCAAAAGCAAAAAGTTCTATTTAAAAAAAATGCTCCATGAGCCTTATTTTGTTCCTGAGACAATGCCTCTTGATGAACTTCTTTTTGAATTTAAAAAAAGGAATCTTCATATTGCCATCGTTGTCGATGAATACGGCGGGGTTGCAGGAGTGGTAACCCTTGAGGATATTCTTGAAGAAATTGTCGGTGAAATTAACGATGAATTTGATACAGAAACACCTCCAGAAATACAGCGAATAAATCAAAATACCTTTGAACTGGATCCAAGGCTTCCCCTTACCGATTTCAATGAAACCTTTAAGCAGAATCTTCCAACCGATGATTTTGATACTATCGGGGGATATGTATTTGATATTTTCGGAAAAGTACCGAAAAAAAATGAAGAAGTTGTCAAAGATGGTTTCGCCTATAAGATCAAAGACATCAATGGAACCGTTATCAGCCGGATAGTTATAAAACAGGTACGGAAAACCAGGTAGCATGTCTCTAAGTAAGGGGAACGGGATAGTTCTCTCTTCAACTGTAGTCGGCGAGGCGGATGTCATGAGTCGCATCATGACCAGGGAATTCGGCAAGATTACAATAATATTTAAAGGCATCAAGAAAACCAGATCACGGCCCCTGAGCGCCACGGAACCAGGATCCTTTATAGCCCTCGATTTTTACCGCCGGGAAGGTGCCGATTCAGGAACGGCCCGGGAATTTTCCACCCAGCGCTTCCATCATCAGCTCAGAAAAGACTACAACCGAATCATTTTTCTCTCTTTCATGCTTGAGGTAGTAGACCGGACCAGCGGCTTTGATGACCAGGACATCAGCCTTTTTAATCTTTTATCTTCAGGTATTGTTGCCCTCGAAGAGACCGAATTCCCCCTGCACCTTTTGACCTTTTTTCTTATTCACCTGCTGCGCCTTCACGGAATACTCCCTGACCTGGAGCGCTGCCGATCATGCGGAACTACTTCCTTTCAAAAATTTACCCTTGCCCCGGCTGACCTGGGACTTCTCTGCGGCGCCTGTTCCCCTGATTATGACCATCTCATGGGCCTTTCACATATAACTTTTATCAGAGCCTGCCTTGGTGAAAAATTTCACGATATAAAAAAAGAACTCTGTGAAGACCCGTCGGTTTCCCATCTTACCTATTATCTTGCCCTCTTTCTCGAACATTATTTTAATATCACCTTTCGATCAAAGACCCTTCTTTTTCAGGTTATGATGCAGCGGGACTAACCGCTACGAGATTCTCCCTCCCGGGTTGTCTACATTCAGAGGCCGTCGGCTGTGTAGTATTTTTCCGTCACGAACAACCAGTTCAGGTTTACGGCATACCTTGATATTTTTCAGGGGATTTTCTTTAAAAGAAACAAGGTCAGCATATTTTCCTGGTTCAAGGCTTCCGACCCGGTCTTCAAGCCCTGCAATACGGGCATTATTAATTGTAGCGCACTGAAGTATCTCAAGGTTGGAGAAACCTATTCTGCTGTAGAGTTCAAATTCCCGGTAAAGTCCCCCGAAGTAACTGAAGGGCATTCCCGCGTCAATGGCGCAGCCGATAAGTATTCCCGCTTTACGCATCTTTTTCAAATTTTTGCTTCCATGATGTATCATGCCGAAATAGAGATCAGGGTTCACCAGAAACTTTTTGTTTTCCCACAGCTTATCCCGGCCCAGGGTATTATAATACTTCAGGTACTCAATATTCTGACGATGCAGATAATGATTGCAGTGTTCCTTTGCCTCATTCTTCAGGTACCGGTTTCGCTCCCTGATTTCATTCAGGGTGAAGTCATCTTTGTAAGCCCCGGGGAGCACCTCCCAGGCCTCTTCCATCAGGTAGGCCTGACCGACAGTCATGGTGGGGACAATGGCTGTTTTCTTTTTCGCCATCAGCTCAACGTCCCCGTCACTCAGGGTCGCGTCAGATACAATGTGCTCAAAGCTGTTGAGGGGATACTGTATCGCCCGGTCAAAGCCCCACTTGCGGTGACAGTGAGCTGATACAGGAAGACTCCGCTTTTGTCCAAAATCGAATATATACTTTAACTGCTCATCACTGTAAACAGGAATATCTTTTTTTCTACAGAAGACAGACTTGTTATCAACGGTAATTTTCAGAAAGGAAGCCCCCTGGGCATTTTCCCGTATAACTTCCTTCAACTCTTCTGTGTCTTTAAAATTAGTCATGACCATGCCAATAAAAAGTGACGCCGGTTTGGCAAAAATATTTATATCCGACGGATCGGTATCAGGATGTCCCCCCGCAACATTGAGCATGCTGTTGCAGTAGGTGACCCGGGGTCCTTTCAGCTTACCCTTTTCAATATCCTTGATAAAGCCGTGAAGGGAACCGGGAAAGGCGCCCACATCACGAACCGTGGTAATGCCCGACTCGATACAGAGTTCATAGTGACGCTTCTGCTGTTCAAGGTGTTTAAAAAGATCAGATACCTGGAAGGAAAATACCGGAGAAACTGTTGTGTGGCAATGGGTGTCAATAAATCCAGGAATAATGCAGGAGTCTTTCATGTCAACAACCGTTGCACCCCGATGGACAGGAACATCAGCACCGATTCGCTGTATCACTTTTCCCTTAACGGTTATAGTCTGTTTATCCTTTACCTGTCCGGTTTTAACATCGATTACCCTGCAGTTGATAAAGGCGGATTCACCCCGATAGTCTATTTCCGGGACATTCCGCAGATTTGCGCTGCTGCATCCAGTCACCTGGGGCAATGCCATGGCGGCACCTGCCGCGCCGGTAAACTTGAGAAAATCCCTTCTGTTTATATTTTTATTAAGTATATCCATGTAACCCTCCACCGATTAACGATGTTAAGTTTAACAAGATAGACTTACATGTCAATTATAATTCACTCCGTGAAACTTTTAAATCAGCCGGCTCATGGCGTCATAATCATCAGAAAGGAGAGAGATGAACTCGAGAACACCATCATCTCTTACCAGTACTTCAAGGGCATCATAGGCGGCATCAATAAATAAATCATTAATGATGTAATCATCGGGTTTTTTAGCAATCGGGCAGATGGTCATCCCCTTTGGATCGAGGCGCAGCTCAACCAGGTCTTCAGAGGTGAGATAGGGCATCAAGGGAAAAAGCCTGCATGAAAGGGGCCGTTCCTCTCTCGGACATTCGCCCCTGCAGGTTAAAAGCTTCACCCTGTGTCCCGCGGAAAGGAAGATCGAAGTCTCGCTGATATCGTACCAGGCTCCCTTCTGCACAGGGAACATCTCTTCTTCTCCCGGGAAAAGATACATTCCCCGTCGGCTGTCACCCCGACAGCAGGCACCCTCGCAGAGGGTCCCGCAGTCGTATTCAAGGGGGGTGACTCCTTCAAAAAAAGAATGAGCCTTCTGGTAAAGCTTCTTATCTACCATCCCTTTATCTTGAGCCCATGCTCGCCCTGCGGTACTCTACCTTCAGGATATGAATCTCTTCCATCAGGTTGCCATAGGTTGCATGCATACCTTTTCTCTTCGCCTCCTGGGCTTCCCTCTCTTTTTTAGTGAGACGAAGTTTTATTCTGTTGAGTGAATCTCTGTTGTTCATAACATCCTCCAGATCGTTTTTTGAAAAATCATTCAATATACAAATAAATTTTTACATCGGCAAGTTTTTTTGTTATTTTTTTTACAAATTTAAAAAAATAATAGTTTTACCGGTAAGCTTTGACCGGAGGAAAAGGCTGCTTCCTTTACCGATAGTAACTATTCAGTAAAGGAAGTGAAAGCATTACTGAAGCAGGCAGATGCAAATCCATAAAAAAAGTTATAGACGGTTTTCATCTTATGAAACTACTTGTTAATTAGAAATAATCGTACCGCAGGAGTCCCATTATGACCCATGAATACCGGGGAAAATATGCAACGAAACATGACAAGGACCAGCCTATAGACGAAGAAGTAAAGAAACTGGTGCTCGAAAAAATTGTCGATGACAGAATCACCTGTTCCGCGGCCCATGAGGTTGCCACGACAGCACATGTCAGTCCCGCAGAAGTCGGCATTGTTATCGATATGGTCAATGCCCGCCTGACCCACTGCATCCTGGGACTCTACGGATACCCCGACGGCAAGCCGGTTAAAAAGGCCCCGGCAAAGGAAGATAAAGAACTGCTCAAGGCGATAACCGACGCGGCGAGTGATAAGCACCTTGCGTGCAAAGACGCCTGGGATATCGCAGACCGGCTCAAAGTGGGACGCCTTACGGTTTCACGAATGGCAGAGGCTCACGGCATCAAGGTACATAAATGCCAACTGGGGGCTTTTTAGGTTTTCTTAACCTGTTTAAATACTTCCTCTTTATCTAACAGTTTTAACAGCTTTTTATCAAGAGTATACAATCTTGCCTTAGATAAGCGTGCTGATAATAAAATTACAGTATCTATTATCCCAACGCCTTTTGATAAAAGTTTGTGTTCTGATGAGTACCGGCCAGCCTGAATCCAGACATTCTCATGCACACTCTTCGGCAGATTTTTCCAATAGGATTCTATGACTGTTCTTTCACTTTCATCTCGAGCCCCCTGCAACAGCTCAGCAAATATACATTCCACCGCAAGAACCTTTTGATTCTCCAAAAGGTCTTTAATTTTCTCAAAATAGTCAGCATTCTGTTTTAAGAATTCTATCCATATTGAAGTATCAAGGATAATCATGATTCTCTGTTCGTTGATCGAACTTTTGCAGCAGAAAAATCTTTTGAAAACTTAAGGGGCTTCCTGCTGATGGTTTCGTTCAATTCTTTAATCTTTTTCAGAGAAATCCACTCTTCCAAAGCTATAACCAGAGAATCAGTGAGATTTTTCCCACCTGATAACTCTTTGACATCATCTACTATTTGGTCGGGAATTAATGCTGTTACTTTCATACTCA
>CAZPEK010000045.1:0-14278 GCA_964585555.1 uncultured Leptospirales bacterium
GCCTCATTAAGCTCCTGGACCACCGTACCCCGATGGTCTATCGAACCTGAAATAATATGGCAGTTGTTTCCAATAGCAAATACTTCCGGATTGATACCGGGACCGGCAGAAAGAAGCACACCGACATCTTCAAGGGTATTCTCAACAATTGCATTAGTTGAAAGAGTTGTGCTCAGGTTTATCCTGGTTATCTTCCCCTTATCAATGCCTTCAATAACCTTTTCGAGAGCATCATTCAGGGAATTAAGGAGGTTATGATGGTCAGTGACGGCCTTATATGATGAGAGTACGCGATTTCCGTCTATAATAACAGCATCAGTATGGGGTCCCCCAACATCGAGTCCGAGAATCATGGCACCTTCCTGAAGATTCAATAAAACTTAATATAGAAACGGGTCGGCAGATATGTCAAGGAAGATATGGTATTTGTCTTGACACTCCGCTGTTTTTGAAACTACTGTTTCGCTTTAAATAAGGAAACAATAAACCATGCAAAAACTTTTCCCTGTCACAGGCATATACAAACATTACCACTGGGGTTCAACCAAAGACCTTCCCCACATCACTGGCATTCAAAATAAGTCAGAAAAACCGATTGCGGAAATATGGTACGGGGCTCATCCTTCGTCACCCTCCCAGGTTATAACCGAAACAGGTGAAATAAGTATGGGGGAAGTTTTCACCAGGCTTTCGGAGAATTTTGCATCCCATGAATCAGAAAAGAATACCCCGGCTCCTTTTCCCATCATGATGAAATTCATTTCCGCCGCAGAGCCCCTTTCACTGCAGGTACATCCCGATAAGAATTTCGCTGAAAGGGGATATGACAAAGAAAACCAGACCAATATTGCCATCGACGCGCCTGAACGAAATTACCGTGACCGAAACAGTAAACCCGAATCAATCCTGGCTCTCAGTGATTTTTATGCCCTCAGAGGCTTTCGCAGCTATCCTGAGATCATTTCAAATCTTGAAAAATTCTGCCCCGTATCCCTGAAAGAAGATATAGAAAAGTTTTCAGCTAATCAAACAAAAGAAGGCCTGAAAACATTTCTTATCTGTCTGCTTGATCCTCGATCCGATGACAGGCAGAAAATCATCAAAGAGGCCCTTTCAAAGGGCAAAAAATACACTGAAACAGACCAGGCGGCACAGTGGATAGTAAAACTTCACCACTTCTACCCTGAAGATACAGCGCTGCTGGCCCCCGCCTTTCTCAATCTCATGCACCTGAAACCGGGAGATACATTCAGTATTGCTCCTGGAATCATGCACTCATACCTGCAGGGTACGGGTGTCGAAATCATGACCCTTTCAGACAATGTGCTGCGGGGAGGTCTTACCAGTAAACACCGGGATCTTGATGAGCTCTTAAAAATTACCGATTTCACGCCAACAGCAAAACGGTATTTTACTACCGATACCGGGTATGTTCAATCTGCACTGCCGGCTGAAACAGAAGACTACCGGGCGGAAAAAATATCCTTTGACTCTGCAAAGGGGCGAATCCTCATGAAGACAGGCAGAGGGCCCTCAATGTTCCTGACTGTTAAGGGTGCCTGTACCATTAAAACGCTGCAGGGGGAATCCAGAGACATGGAGCCCGGTGACTGTATACTTACAGGAAGCAAACTCGGCTTCATCACTCTTGAAGGGGCTGCAACTTTGGTGATGGCCACCGTTCCGGAAGAATAAAAAAATTCAATTTATAATATTAAGGGTA
Organism: uncultured Leptospirales bacterium; assembly: GCA_964585555.1. Taxonomy (GTDB): domain Bacteria; phylum Spirochaetota; class UBA4802; order UBA4802; family UBA5550; genus CAZHNW01. The sequence continues at coordinate 1,724 of CAZPEK010000045.1, forward strand.
GTTCCGCATCCCCTGCACCGGTTCCCCTCAAGCCCGGATACTGCAATTTTGTATCCGTGACGCTCAATGACTGCTGCACCGCAGGAAGGACAGAGGGTGTCACTTCCTCCTGCACCTGAGGGTATGTTCCCGCTATACACATAATCAAGCTTTTCAGATGCTTCTTTACAGACATCGGTTATAAAATCGATACTGGTTGCCGGTTTCTCATACTTATAGCCGGGGTAATACCGTGAAACATGCCACGGTATCGCCGGGGAGATGCCGGCAATAAAGTCTATAATTTCCCGCAGTTCAGTGATAGTATCGTTCATTCCGGTTACCACAAGAGTCGTAATCTCAAGATGGCAGCCCGCTTCATGAACCTGCCTGATCGTATTTTTTACCGCCTCTAAACTTCCTTTCTGAATTTTCTGATAGGTCTCTTTTTTAAAGGCCTTGAGATCAATGTTCATTGCGTCCGTACAGGTAAGAAGCTCCTGGAGGGGTTCAGGATTAATGCACCCATTGGTGACCATGACATTTTTCAAGTTGTGCTTTTGGGCAAGATGCGCCACGTCACGAACATATTCGAACCAGACAACAGGCTCAGAATAGGTGTAGGCGATTCCAATAGAATTACGCTCTCCGGCAGCGGCAACAATTTTTTCCGGATCATAAAAAGTGGTTCGAGCACTGGTATCCTGAGAAATATGCCAGTTCTGACAGTAACTGCACTTGAGGTTGCACCCCAGGGTGCCGATTGAAAGGATCTCACGGCCGGGATAAAAATGATAGAGAGGCTTTTTCTCAACAGGATCCATGGCAAGAGCACTTACCTTTCCGTAAATATCCGAAAAAAGGGTACCGTTGCTGTTGCGGCGAACTCCGCAAATGCCGGTTTTTCCCGGCTTAATTACACAGTTGTGAGGACAGAGAAGGCATGTAACACTTTCAGATTTTTCTTTTCGATAAAATGACGCTTCTCTTTCAGGATTCATCACGCCTGCTGTTGAGACGATGTTTTGGTTCCTCCCTGCTTTTTAGCCTTTAGGCGCCCTTCTTCATCACGTATCATTTCACACTTCCCTTCAAAGACGACGCCGTCAGCTATTTTAAGCTGGGATGTTCGAATGTTACCGTAGAGTTTTCCTTCCTGGTGGATTTCAAGACGTTCATCGGCAATAACATTCCCCTTAATAGTCCCTTTAAGAATCACGGTACGGGCCTTGATATTGGCCTTTACTTCAGCCCCTTCCCCCACTACGAGAATGCCGCCGGAGGTTATTTCACCTTCAAATGTTCCGTTTATTTGAAGAGATTTCTTAAAAGAAAGGTCACCGGAAAGCTCCGTATCCTTTGAAAATACTGTTGCAATCATCCCGAAATCGTAAACCGGGTTCTTACTTATCTGTATAACTTTTTTTGCCATTACATTTTTTCCATTGCAGCAAACCGGCTCTTACAGGGGCAGGCCTGCTTATTTTGTTGTCATGGTAAAGACGCCGTCCCAGTCTTCTCCTGGAGGGGTGACCTTATAATTCTGCGCCCGTTCCAGGTAAATCTGAGATGGACCATCCTCAGGGTCTATTTGCAAAGCCATATCAAATGCTTTAATCGCCTCGTCCCACTTTCGCTGTTTATATGATGTGAGGCCAAGATTGTAATACTTAAGAACTTCTTCCATTTTTTTTGTTAACATGGTGCCCCCTGATGAATAGTGTTACTCTATTAGCATGCTATTAGCGCCGATGAGCCAGTATATAATGATCAATAATCTCTATCAATAATAAAATTTGCCAGATCTTCTAATATACGGCGATTTTCACTCTCAGGAATATCCTTCAGGGAATCAAGAGCCTCATTGATATAATCTCTGGCAACATCAAAGCAGTACTCAATGCCCCCCGCATCAATGATCATCTGCCGGATTTCAGGCCATTTCTCTGCTTCAGGCTCTGCTGCTATGGCCTCAAGTTCTTTTCTTAACGGCTCATCAGATTTTTTTAAAAGATATAAAAAAGGAAGTGTAATTTTCCCATCGAGAAAATCGTTGCCACTGTCCTTACCGGTAACCTCATCAGCCTGAACGACATCAAGGGTATCATCAATAATCTGAAAAGCATATCCGAGACTGAGTCCGTAATGACCAAGTTTTTCCGCCACATTCAGGGGCACATCAGCCTTTCGGGCCCCGAGACGGGCACAGGTTTCCATAAAGCTTGCGGTTTTCAGTTTGATTATATTGTAGTAATGCTCTTCGGTGATTGAATCGATGTTAGAATACTGGAGCTGATAGAGTTCTCCCTGCACCATATCTTTGGTTCCATAAACCATAAAGGGAAAAAGGTCATCGCACCCGTCTTCTACGGCAATCTTAAGGGCAATGGTATACATATAATCACCCGCCAGTACTGCCGCCTTGCTGCCAAATTTAACCGATACGGTTTCATCTCCGCGGCGCAAAAAGGCCTGATCGATTATATCATCATGAATCAGCGTGGCAGCATGAACAATCTCAGCTGCCGCTGCAAGATCATAAATACCTTCAGGCATTTCCCCAAAGAGCCCGCTGGTCAGAAGAACAAGGGAAGCCCGTATCCTCTTGCCTCCCCGGGAAAAAAGATGCAGTGCACTTTCATCGAGCAGTTCAATACCCGTTTTTAACTGAGACTGAATTTTTTTATCTACTCTGCCAAGATCCCCCTTCAGGGGATCCAGTATATCCTGTAGTGATTTTTTCATCTTCTCTCAGTCAAAGGTTGAAAGGCATTCTCGCCGGGAGTCAAATATTTCAAAAACCTTATCAAGCATTGTGGTCTGAAAAAGTCTCATCAGATTATCGTTGACGATTACCAGTTTTATATCTCCTTCATTGTCCTTGATTTTCCTTTTTATCGCAACAAGGGCACCAAGGGCAGAACTGCAGATATGTTTAACATCAATCATGTCAATACAGATGTTCAACCGTTCATCATCAAGACATTCCTGGAGTAGAGATTCAAGTTCTTCAGACCCTTCCTGGTCAATACGCCCTTCCAGGGTAATTATTTCGACACTATCGAGTGATTCTCGTTTCATTATTACTTCTCCACGCTGATTTTTGGGTTAAAGGGTCAGTTTCAATTTTTTTAAAAAAGTGGCACAAGATGCAGATATTCTGATACACCACTCATTATTTTTCAAGCCTTTTTATAGGCGCTCTTCCAAGGGTAACAGAAAAAATTTCCCCCGCACCAGCACCTTTCAATATGCGGGCACATTCATTGATTGTTGCCCCTGTGGTAAGGACATCATCTACCAGTAAAATGGACTTCCCCGCCACATCTGCCCCCTTTTTAACTCTGAATCGCCCCGGGACATTGAGAAATCGCCGGGAATAAGACATATTTTTCTGATTTTCCTTTCTGGACACGGTATTCAGCACTTCTTTTATCTTAAGACCGGTTTGCCTCGAGGTCTCTCCTGCCATCAGGCGGGCCTGGTTATATCCCCGCTGACGTTTCCTTTTTCTCGACACCGGCACTGGAACGATCAAGTCAAGGGACCTGATAAAAGATTCCTGCATGAGTCTCTTGTAAATAATATCACCAAAATGGTAATGGAGTCTTTTTTTGTGCCCTGCCTTGAACTGGTAGAGCAGCTCTTTCATACCTTTTCCATATTCAAGAACTGATATATTCTTGCTGATAAACCACATCCGGTCACTACAGATAAGACAGGAATCCCCGTCAAGTATGCCTCCGCACTGGTCACACTGAGAGTTTACCGGTTCTAATGCAGTGAAACATTCTTTACAGCAGTGATGCTCCCTGAAAAGAATAAGCCTCCCGCAGAGAATACATCGCTCAGGAATAAAAAGCCCCATCACCTGCTGCAGTATATCGTATCCCTTAACTTTCATTTCGGTACCTCGTCGGATCAGGAACCCCCGCCTCAACAAAGCCCTGTTTTCGGATAATACAGCTGTCACAGGAACCACAGGATGATCCGTCAACAGCTGGATCATAGCAGCTGTGGGTCAGGGAGTAGTCAACCCCCAGATCTGTGCCTATTCTGATAATTTCAGATTTCTTCATGTCAAGGAGAGGTGTTTCTATCACCAGGTCTTCCCCTCTGACGCCTGCTTTTGTCCCCTGGCGTGCCATTTCACTAAAGGCTCTGAAAAATTCACGACGGCAGTCAGGATACCCGCTGTAATCTACGGCATTTGCACCGATAAAAATATGATTGATATCCCGGGACTCGGCCAGGGAAAGGGCATACGATAGAAATAAAATATTTCGACCCGGTACATAGGTATCAGGGATATCATTTTCACCGGCGGAGATGCGGTCATGGGGGACAGCAATCTCTGAATCCCTGACAAGGGCCGTTTTAAAAATATGAGAGGGAATATCAATAAAAAAATGATCTAATACGGAAAAATGACCTGCAAGCTTTTTTGAATATTCAACTTCAATATCATGGCGTTGTCCATAGTTAAAGGTCATTGCCACCAGGTCAAAACCCTGGTCCCTCGCTATTGCAGCGGTAGTGGCGCTGTCAAGGCCGCCACTGAGTAATATTATTGCCTGTTTCATATACGCATACCTCCCCTTCTGATTAGTATACGAATTTCCGCATGCGAATATTAATTAAAATTCCTACACCAATCATTGCCATAAGAAGATTTGAGCCGCCATAAGAGACAAAACAGAGGGGAAGTCCGGTAACCGGCATGATACCGATAACCATACCGATATTGATAAAGAAATGAAAAAATAAAATAGTAGTGATTCCGCTTGCCAGGAGGGCGCCGAACTTGTCCTTCGATTCGAGGGCAATCTGGATTCCCCTGAAGATAATAATCCCAAGAAGAACAATAAGGATCAGGGCGCCGATAAATCCCCATTCTTCGGCAACTACGGAAAAAATGAAGTCAGAAGTTTTCTCAGGCAGAAAACCGAGCTGCGACTGACTTCCTTTCAAAAATCCTTTGCCGGTAAATCCCCCTGAACCGATGGCTATTTTAGACTGAATAATATTGTACCCGGAACCATGGGGATCAAGATCGGGATTAAGAAAAACAAGAATTCTTTTTTTCTGATAATCCTTGAAAAGTTTCTGAATGACAACTGAGGAAAGGAGCCCCAGGGAAATAACAGAACCCAATATATAGAGGCGCCGCAAAACTTTATTCGAGTAGAAATAATGAATGAGAAAGGCAGCGACAGATACCGCCAGGATAATTCCCGAAACAAGAGAAAGCATATTTACATCATTAAAAAAATCGAGAAGGAAGTTACCCCCCTGGGCCCCAACCCACTCCCGGTAGGTTAGAATCATCGGCACAACCAGCGCGATAGCGGCTATGGTGATAATAGATATCAGGTGAGAGACATCGGCACCGCCGACAAAAAGCATGGTAAAAAATACCGGTATAAAGATTACAGCGGTTCCAAAGTCAGGCTGTTTAAGGACAATAATAACGGGAATCAGGGTTAAAAGGCCCGGAACCAGAAGCTCCCTGAAATTTTTAATATCCCGTTCCCGCAGTTCAAGATATTTAGCCAGGACTATGACCAGTCCGAGCTTCATGAATTCCGAGGGCTGTATGGAAAAATACCCAAAATTAAGCCATGCCCTGGTATTTCGAATCGGGGTACCAAAGAGGGTCGTAAAAAGCAGAATCACCAGCAGCCCGATATAAATATAGTGGCCGTAATCACCAATCTGCTGATAGCTAATAAAGGTCATCCCCAGCATCATGATAAACCCGATAATAAACCACAGCAGCTGCCTTTTATACATGCCATTATTGATCTTTTCAATAGGATCAAAACCGCCGCTGTAAATCATCAGGCATCCGAGTACGACAACTATTGCCACAACAGTAACCAGCAAATAGTCAATTTTATACATATTGTCTCTACTGAACATTAAAGAACCTCTGCTTATAGAGTGCCTGAAATACTTTTTCAGCAACGGGGACAGCCGTTGCCGCCCCGGCTACACCATATTCAACGATAACTGCAATGACAATTGCCTCATCAGGGGTGCTGTTATAGGGCCCGTATCCAACAAACCATGCATGCTGGGTGGAATCTTCCTTTCGCCGTGACCGGGTCTGTGCGGTACCGGTCTTTCCCGCCAGCTGAACTTTGAGATGGCGGAGTCCCGCCGAGGTGCCACCGGTAACAGAAAGACGCATCCCCTGCTTAACAGCAATAAGGGAGAGGGGAGAAAGGGGAATCTCCCGGATCTTTTCTTTCTTTGTTACGGAAAGAATTCTGCTGTTATCGGGAGACCTGACCTCTTTGAGCAGATGAGGCCGGTAGACAATGCCGTTATTAACGATTCCGGCAACAAAGTTGGCCATTCCGATTGGTGTTACATTAAGGAATCCCTGGCCGATTGAAAGATTTATTGTGTCACCGTCGAACCAGGGCTGCCCGAAGGTTCTCAGTTTCCATTTTTTTGATGGTATAAAAGATGCTTTTTCACCGGGAAGATCGATTCCGCTTTTCTGGTTTAATCCAAAATAATCCGCATACTTTAAGATACTTGTGGGCCCCACCTTGTAGCCCAGGTTATAGAAATAAACACTGCATGACTTCCCGATTGCATGGTAGAGATCAAGGCTGCCATGGGTCTGGTAGCAATAAAAATCCTTGTCCCGGTACCCCTTCAGGGTATATTTCCCAGGGCAGTAAAATCTTTTTGACGGGTATGATTTCTCAGTTTCAAGAGCCGCAATAGCGGTAACCAGTTTAAAGGTTGATGCCGGAGGGTATTTGGACTGAATAACCCGGTTGAGAAAGGGACGGTTTTTGTCAGCATATAACTCACGAAAAATCTTTGCGTTATCTTTATTAATGATCTGGTTGGGATCAAAATCCGGTTTACTCACCAGGGCAATAACTTCTCCCGTTGAAGGTTTAATGACGACAACAGCCCCGCGGCTACCACCGAGAGCCTCAGAATCGGCCTTTTGGACCCCAAAATCCATAGTCAATACCAGGTTGTTCCCTGCAACCGGCCTGAGGCCAATTTCTTCACCTTCGGTTCGGTTTTTCACATCGACAATTCTCCGGATATAGCCGTCCTGGCCCCGGAGTATTCGGTCATACTGCTTTTCTATTCCCGTTTTCCCCACCTTCTGATAATGTTTATAACCGGTATGGCGTCGTTTACGGTATTCATCCTTGTTGATACTTCCGATATAGCCGATGGCATGGGCAAACATCTCTTTATGAGTATAGACCCGTACCGGCGCATCTTCCCAGTCGATAAAGGGAAAAAGTGATCGGTGTGATGCAATTCTGACAATAGCGTCAAAGGAAACATCTTCAACAAGGGTAATCCGTTCCCAGGGATTGTGGCCTTTAACTTCCTTTAAAATTAAATCCTTATCAATTTTTAATAACCTGGCAAGATTATCCATGGTCTTGTAAAAACTTTTTTTATCAGAAAATCGTGAGGGTATGGCAGATAAATTAAAAGAAGGCCGGTTGCTCACAACAACCTTACGCCGATCAATATTATCAAAATAGCGGTCATATATTTCGCCCCGTGACGCGGGAATGGGAATATTATTCTCCATATTGAGGCGTGACTTTTTCCGGTATTCGCTTCCCTGAAGAAGCTGCAGGTTGATGAGCTGAAGTATCAGGATGAGAAATACCGTGGCAATAATGGCCAGATAAAAATACATCCTGGCTCTGAAAGCTTCAAGCATCCTCGTTTTTAAGGATGTCTGGCTCATTTACAGATGCCCCTCTCTCTCAAGCTCTTTTTCAAATATTTTATCTAAAAGGATAAAAATAAAAGGAGCCACAAGGGCATTATAGAAGGCCTCAGGCAGAATAACATCAAGGACCTGTGAAACCGAGCCCTGATGAAAAATATATGAAAGAAAAAGTGTAATTATCCCCTTCAGGAGAGACGCAAGGAAAATCATTATGGCAACGGTAACAATAGTATTTTTAAACATTCCCCGGCCAAACATGCCAATAAGAAATCCAAGGACAACTTTTGGAAGAGCAAGCAGACCGAGAGGCGATCGGGAAACCACATCATGAAAGATACCCCCGATAAAACCCGTCACTTCGCCGGTGAAAGAGCCGAAACTGTAGGCGAGATAGACAATAACAATAAACAGCAGGTCAGGCTTGACCCCTGCTATCCGGATAACATCAAAGGAGGGGTGGCCCTGAATCAGCAGTGATGCAGCAATCACTATCCCCATTATTATATAACTGATAATCATTGCTGCTCTCCCAGTAGTTTCAAAATTTCACCATCGGGATCACGCTTTATTACAAAGACCTCTTCGACAAGATGGTAATCAATAAAGGGGACCACAACGGCCCGCTGATACGCGCTGCTTTCAAGAATATCAGATTTAACGACCCTTCCTATCAGCAGTCCCGGAGGAAAGATCCCCCCCTGGCCGGAGGTAATAACAATATCATTTTTTTTAATAACAGCCCCCCGGCTGATATAATCAACCTTGCAAAGCGCCGTATTGCTGGAGTAACCATACAGAAGTCCCGGGTAACGGCTCTCCTGGAGCTTCACGCCAACATTAAGGTCGGGAGAAATAATTGGAATTATTCTTGAAATACTGCCCCGGGCTTCGATTATCTTGCCAACTACCGCCTTCTGGCCCTTTCGGAAGGCAATAACCGGCATATTCTCTTTTATGCCGTCAGAGGTTCCCCGGTTAATGATAAGAGTTCGAAACCAGTTGTCGGGATCCTTTGATATTATCGAGGCGGGTACCGATTCGAAGGTCAGACGTTCCTTCATCTCTAAAAGATGACGAAGCCTCTCATTTTCCCGCTTTATTTCCGAAAAATCATCACTGATTGATTCATAGTTCTGCAGCTTTTCCCGTGTCTTCTGCAGTTCTTCACGGACTTCACTCAGGTCGGTGAAACCGGCCCAGATTGTCCGAATCCCCCCCTGGATGCCGTCATACCCCTTCTGAAAGGGCATAATAAGGGCACTCCCGATTCCCTCAAAGGTCAATGTAAAACTGCTTGATTGAACCGAGAGTGAAATGATACAAAAAAGCGTGAAGCTGATAAAGGCAACAATGGTTTTATTTCTTTCTAAGAATTCCACGTTTATTATTTCAAATTAGCCCGGTAAAGATTCTTGATCTCTTCAAGAAATTTTCCCGCTCCCAGTACCACACAGGTAAGGGGATTTTCCGCAAGAATTACCGGTACACCGGTCTCTTTACTGATATATTTATCCAGTCCCTTAAGAAGAGATCCACCGCCTGTCATCACAATGCCCCGCTCCATGATATCTGCTGCAAGTTCAGGGGGTGTTTTTTCAAGGGCATGCTTAACACCGTCGAGGATCTGATCTACCGGCTCTTTCAGGGCCTTTCTGACTTCAGAAGAGTCTATTTCAAGAGTTCTGGGAAGACCGGAAATCGCGTCCCTTCCCTTTAACTCCATAGTCTCTACCTTTTTTTCAGGAAAGGCATTACCAAGACGAAATTTCACCTCTTCGGACATGCGCTCACCGATAACCAGGTTATACTGGGTTTTCATATATTTAACAATAGCATCATCGAATTCATCACCGGCTATCCGGATAGAATCAGCAATTACCATACCGCCGAGGGAGATAACGGCAATTTCTGTTGTTCCTCCACCAATATCCACAACCATGTGACCTGCCGGTTCATGAATCGGAATATTTGCCCCTATTGCCGCAGCTAAGGCTTCTTCGATAAGAAATATCTCCCGGGCTCCCGCCTGCTCAGCTGACTCCCGAACCGCCCGCTTTTCAACCTCGGTAATACCGGAAGGAACACCGATAACCATTCTCGGACGTACCAGGGTCTTTCTTTTATGTACTTTCGTTATAAAATAACGAATCATTTTTTCAGTTGTATCAAAATCAGCAATAACACCGTCCTTCATGGGGCGAATTGCCACAATATCCCCGGGAGTACGACCAAGCATCCTCTTTGCCTCGTGACCCACTGCCAGGACCTTCCCGGTACTGGTTTGAACTGCCACAACAGAGGGTTCACTCAAAACAATACCCTGCCCCTTCACATGGACAAGGGTGTTTGCAGTACCGAGGTCGATACCCATATCATTGGAAAACATCCCGTAAAACTGGTTAAAAATCATTTATTTCTCCTGCATTTAATTATCTAAATAAATTATGTCTGCATAAACTCTGCCCCTGAAAAAGCAGAGCGAACCGGAACTGCCGTCTATCTGCTGCAATCACCTGCCCTGGAAAAGAAAAACATCACAGGAACATTAACATTTCGATAGAACAAAGCATCCAAATCTGTTAACTATTTCCAAAATTTTTGTCAAGCTATTATCACATTAAAGGCAAAAAGATGGCGTCACATAACGCCAAGAAGTCGTCGGATCTCAACATTCGACCTGTCAATGGTGAGTGCTTCACTCCATATTGCCCGAGCCCTGTCTTTCTGTCCCAGTGCATGGTAATTTTTCCCGATCCAGATTCGAGAACTGGTATCTTTTACATCAAGCTTCAGGGCAACAGTAAAATGTCCCAGTGACTCTTTATACAGGGACTGGTTGTAATATATTTTTCCCAGGTTTACATGTATCAGTTTCCGCAGCCGGTCATCCCGGCTTCTCCCAAGGGCATCTTTAAAATTCATTATGGCATTAGTATAACGCTTCGCGACAACCTCGACAGAAGCGAGAAAAAGACGCCCCTGGGTTGAATCGAGTATTGCCCCATGATGCTGCAGCGTATCAAAACCGGCTTTTTCTTCCCCGCTAAGAATCTGCATAAGGGCAAAAAACCTGATATCTTCGATACGGTTCTTCAGCTTTTTAACCTTAACACCCTTCAGCACACCGGCTATGTCATCATTAGAACAGTACTTAAGAAAATAAAGAGCTTTTGCCAGCAACAAAGTATATTCCGCATCAGGATTATCATCACGGAGAAGGGCCTTACCTTTTTTTAAATTAATAACAGCAGAAAGGAAGTATTTTTCTGATTCAGATCCCATGTCCCGGGTGGTTCCGTTTATCAGCCGCTCTGAGAACGTCCCGGGCATCCCCGTTTCTGCAAGAAGACAAAAGACCTTCCCCGCCATGAGAAAGGCCTCAGGCTTGACCGGATTATCACGTTTATACTCTTCAAAATGGGTAACCAGCTGTAAGAGTTCACGCCTGGTCTGTTTTTTATCCGTAGCTGCAGCGTGCTCAATCCTGCTGTTGAGCTTATTATATGAAAATTTCCAGAATTGAAGATACTGACGGTACTGATACCCGTAATATCCTGCCGCGGAAACCACCAGAAGAATGATAACCCTGGGCAAAATTTTTCTATCTTTCTTTTTAACCTTGTAACGGTAGTACATTTATTTTAATGTCCTGTCCTGCAAAATAATGTCTCTGTTTTACTGCTCTCGGGCAGCCATTTGTTCCACAAATTCATCATAGGCGCTCCGGGCCTTCTCCAGAAGGGGAATTCCCTCCCTCAGGATAAAAAGCCGCACCGGTGAACCGGCACCATAGATGACTGCAATACTGTTTCGGCTGAAAAATATTTTTTCAACCTTAATAAAATCAAAACGGAAAAATTTACGTCCGCAGTGAAACGAAAGTCCTTCATTTTCAAGAACCAGGTTCCCCTCATCGATACGTCGAATTTCACGATAATGCTGAATGTCAGGATCAATGATTCCTTTTTCACGGCTGTAGTCGACAAGGCGTGAGGCATCCTCGTAAAGCACTGCACCTGCTGAGTCAGGATATTCTTCTCCAGATGCCGGGTCTTCTTTTATTATGGCAGAGGAAGTTTTTTCACCTGCCTCGACGAGGCTGATCTCCCGCCCCCCTGCTTCAGGTTCACCTGCAGCGGGTTCAGAAGTCTCCTCGTACACATGAACCCGGGGAGACAGGGGCTTTCCATCTTCATGAACCGCTACCGCATCACCAGCGGCAAGCTTCTCTCCATCGGAGGCCCTTACTTCCTCTCCCCTCATGTTTTCATAAGCCCGGGAAGGGACAGGCTTTTCACGTCCCGACGGAACCACTACCTTCTTTTCAGAGATACCGGTAATGACCGCATACAGGAGCAGCATGGCGCCAGAAAGGATAAAAAACAGTGAAAGATAGAGCATGAGGGCCAGCCTGATTAATAATTTTATAAGTAGAAATGAACAGTGTCCAGTTTCTCTATTACAAAATATTTTTTGTATGTTTTATTAAACGTGTCAAGATTTTTTCATAATAACATGAAGAAATGTGACATAATATTGTTCAATTTTCCCCTTTACGCCCCTTTCTGCCGCCAGAGACCCACCTTCAGGTACGATACATCCCGATAGACAAAATCCGATGATTCTTCTGCAAGAAAAACCTGCTCCCATTCCCGGGGATGATACCCGGTAAATTCATCCCGGGAGACCGATACGGTATTCACAGCGGTCAGAATATGGCCCCCGGGTGCCAGTCTCCCCAGGGTTTCAAGAACCCGGGGATAATCTTTTTTTACCGAAAAAGTCGACTTTCGATGGCGCGCAAAGGTCGGGGGATCGATGACAATAAAATCAAAGGTTCTCTT
>CAZPEK010000046.1:0-4016 GCA_964585555.1 uncultured Leptospirales bacterium
CTCCACGGCCCTCAGGGCCACGACGTTTGCAAGGCCCAGGAGCCCCTGGGGCCGGGTCGTATTCATCACTGCATGCGCTGGCTCGGAATCTGCAGCCGCTCCTTTGACCTGATGTTCCAGCGGGCCAATTATCGGATCATTGCCCCCGATGGGAAAACCCTGGCAAGCCGACAGATCATCCAGCAGTGGGTTGCCGAATCAGCGGCTGAGATTGAGGCGGCGCGCCTCATGACCCTCCATGCCGCATGGAAGATCGACACACTCGGGCAGAAAGAAGCCCGTGACAGTGTTTCAATGATCAAGTACGTGGTTGCCAATACCATGCAGCGGGTCGTTGACCGGGCCCTCCAGGTCCATGGCGGCCTTGGCATGACCGATGATACAATCCTGGCCTACTTCTACCGCCATGAACGGGCCGCCCGGATCTACGATGGTGCTGATGAAGTCCATAAATCAAGCCTGGCCCGGCGCATACTTAAATCGTATAAACAGTAAAGGAAGTGAAGGCATAGATGAACTTTGAGCAATTCAGCAAAAAGGCAAAAATCTCGATAGAAGAAATCTGCCGGGAAATTTTTCGCCAGAACCGTGACTTAATCCAGATAAAAAAGGAAGAAGTCGCGATCAAGAACATGGTCAAGATTTTCAATGCCACCCTGAAGCTTTCCCACCAGAAGGGTTTTCAGGCCATGACCCTGCGGGATCTCTGCAGGGAAAGCGGCCTCTCCATGGGGGGACTCTACGCATATATCCCCAGCAAGGAGGCTCTTCTGAGTATCATGCATATCCAGGGTTCCCACATTGCTCTCGATTTACTCAAGCGGGAACTTTCAAAAGTAATGGACCCGCGCACAAAACTGCACATCACCATCAAAAGCCACCTCTATCTCTCAGAAGAGATGAGCTACTGGTTTTACTTCCTTTTCATGGAGACAAAAAATCTGTCAAAGGAACTTCAGAAGCGTTCTATCGAAGGAGAGCAGCTGACAGAAAAACTCTTCATTGATCTTCTGGAAGAAGGGAAGGCGAAAAAAATCTTTTCTCTAAAGAATGCCGAATTGACCGCTTCTGCCATTAAGGCGCTGATGCAGGACTGGTACCTCAAGCCGTGGAAATACAGCCGCCGGGGCGTTTCGGTGGAACAATATGCTGATTTTATTATTGAACTGATCGAATCGTATATCATACCAGAAAAATAAGGAGCATGCTATGACCAGCATAGACCAACCCGTCGATATCCGTGAAGGAGAAGAACTGAAAGGTGATCTTTTAGAGGCGTACCTGAAAGATAATCTCGAAAATATTGATGGCCCCTTGCACATAAGGCAGTTCCCCAGCGGCTTTTCAAACCTAACCTATCTCATCACCGCAGGAAGCCGTGAAATGATACTGCGCCGTCCCCCCTTCGGGAAAAAAGCAAAAACCGCCCACGACATGAAACGGGAATATGATATACTTACGGCCCTTAAAGACCATTACCCCTCGTGCCCCGAGGCCCTTCTCTACTGTGATGATAAGCAGGTCATGGAAACCCCCTTCTATGTCATGGAACGCATCAAGGGGATCATTTTCAGAAAGGACCTCCCGGAGGGAATGACTATGACCGAAACAGAGGCGCGCAGCCTCTCGGAAAACCTGGTAAAGCGGCTGGTTGAACTCCACAGCATTGATTACAAGGCAGTGGGCCTTGAAAATTTCGGAAAACCTGACGGCTATGTCAAGCGGCAGGTTGAGGGATGGAGCCGCCGGTACCGCGACGCCGTAACCACTGATGCCCCGGATTTCGAAAAAGTCATGCAGTGGCTGGCTGAAAAAATGCCCCCTGACACCGATACGCCGACAATTATTCATAATGACTATAAGCTCGACAACGCGGTTCTCGATCCCGCTGACCCGGTCTCAATAATCGGTATTCTTGACTGGGAGATGGCCACCATCGGGGATCCCCTGATGGATCTGGGCAACGGCCTTGCCTACTGGGTCAACCACAATGATCCCGAAAATATTCAGCTGATCCGCCAGATGCCCACAAACCTGCCCGGTATGCTGACCCGGGAAGAACAGGTAGACCTCTACCGTGAACTCTCAGAGCGTAACTTTGATTCCTTTGATTATTACTACTGCTTTGGCCTTTTCCGACTGGCGGTAATCGCCCAGCAGATCTATTACCGTTTTTTCCACGGACAGACAAAAGACCAGCGCTTCAAGCTGCTGATTCATGCGGTAAAAATTCTTGAAGGTATTGCCCTTGAGGTAATTGCCCGCTCTGACCGGTAAAATTTTTGTAAGGAAGTTTATCTCAAAAACAGGGAGAACACAAAATGATTATAGACGCGCACTTTCACCTCGATGAACAGCTTCTGACCGTACCGCAGATGCTGACAAAAATGGATGATGCGGGGATAGACCGCACCGCCCTGATGGCATCCCTGGTGGACCCCTTTCCGGAGCCCCCGGCATTTATCGCATCGGCAGGGCAGTATATTCTAAAACACCGGACCCTCAGAAAACTCGGGAAAAAACTTGCAGCTAATTTCACTGAAAAGGGAATCGATATACTCGGGACTGACTACGCCCTTTATCCTGATCCTGACAACGCCCCGGTCTTTGAGCTGGCAGAAAAATACCCTGACCGATTTGTCGCCTGGGCTTTTGTCAATCCACGGGGATTAAAAAACCCGGTTACCGAAGCAAAAAAATGGATCGACCACCCCGCATGTATCGGGATCAAGGCTCACCCCTTCTGGCACCGATACCGCCCCTCAGAACTGATGGAGACAGCCGCACTGGCAGCATCGAAGAATAAGCCGCTCATTATACACGCAGGCTTTGACGAAGAGGGTGATTATCTTCCCCTTATAAAGGAAATTCCTGAACTCAAGCTTATCCTCGCCCACTGTGGCTTTCCTGAATATGCCGATACCTGGTATAAAATTCTTAAAAATAAAAATATCTTTATCGATATCTCCCAGACCTCCTATGTCAGCTCCCGGACCATTAAAGAGGCCCTTGCCCTTCTCGGCCCTGAACGGTGCATTTTCGGCACCGACGGACCCTTCGGGATTCATGGCGAAGATGATCTCTTCGACTATCGTGAGATAAAAAACCGTGTAAACAGAATTGTTCCCGATGAAGGTGCCCGGCGCCGTATTCTGGGAGAGAACTTTGCCGAACTGGCAGGCATTAAAAGCTAAAGGAAAACCAATGGATACAACCTTCAAGAATCTTTTTTCACCAATAACTATCAATAACCTGAAGATCAAAAACCGTGCCGTCATGCCCGCCATGGGTACAGGCTACGGCAATCCTGACAGTACAGTAAGCGAACGGTTGATTGCCTACCTGAAACGTCGGGCCCGGGGAGGAACCGGCCTGATCATCACCGAGGTAGTAGCTGTCGATCCCCGGGGCAAGGGTTTCCCCCGGGAACTCGGCATCTGGGACGATTCTTTTATTTCCGGACTTGAGGCCCTTACGACGGCGGTAAAAGAAGAGGGCGCCGCAATTGCCCTGCAGCTTCACCATGCGGGCCGTGAAACCGCCGAGGGAATCGCCGGGGCAATGCCTGAGGGCCCTTCCTCTATTCCCAGTGCTATCCTTAACCAGCCGACAGAGGCAATGTCCATCGAACGCATCAGGGAAGTTATTGCTCTCTTTGCCTCTGCTGCGGGACGTGCGCAAAAAGCAGGGTTTGATGCTGTTGAGATTCACGGTGCCCATGGCTACCTCCCCTGCCAGTTTCTTTCCCCCTTTTCCAACCAGCGGGACGACCAGTACGGGGGAAGCGATGAAAATCGCTCACGATTTCTTCTTGAAATCATCGAAGCGGTCCGAAGGGAGGTCGGTTCCGATTATCCCATTCTTGTCCGCGTATCAGGAGATGAAAAAATAAAGGGGGGCTTTGATCTCGATTTCATAAAAAAACTGGCCCCCCGCATTGAAAAGGCGGGCGCTGATGCTATTCATGTTTCAGTAGGAGTTTATTCAACACCGGGGAATCTGTCCATTGCCGCAAT
>CAZPEK010000046.1:4031-11098 GCA_964585555.1 uncultured Leptospirales bacterium
GGATTTAATCTCTTCAGGGCCCGATCGATAAAAGAGACTGTTGCTATACCGGTCATCGCCGTCGGGCGAATCCACGATCCTTCCCGTGCCGAGAAGGCCCTGGTACAGGGGGACGCCGATCTTATCAGCTTCGGCCGGCAGCATCTTACAGACCCTGACTTCCTTCTTAAGGCCAAAAATGGAGCTCCTGAGTCGATTCGCCCCTGTATCGCCTGCAACCAGGGATGCATTGAGCGGCTCATGTTCCAGCTGAAAAGTGCAACCTGCGTCTTTAATCCTGAATGCGGGCAGGAACATAGACCCATTGAAAAAAGCAGCACCCCGAAAGATGTTATGGTTATCGGGGCAGGTCCGGGAGGCCTCTCCGCGGCCTTCTATTCCGCTCAGCGGGGCCATCAGGTCACCATCTATGAGAAAGGGCCTGAACCGGGGGGACAGCTCATTTCGGCGTCCCTCCCCCCCCATAAAGAGGGACTTAAAAAGTGGATGGACTGGATGCTGGCTCAACTGGAAATCCTGAAGGTGCCGATCAGGTACAACACGAAGGTGAACAAAAAAAACCTGTCCGCCACAAAGCCCGAAGCTGTAATTATGGCCACCGGCGCCTCTCCTGCAGTTCCCTCTCTGCCGGGTATTGAGAATGCAAAGGATGCACGGAGAGTTCTAACAGGCCTTGAAATTGCCGAATCGCCTGCCGTCATCCTGGGAGCCGGGTATGTCGGTATGGAAACAGCTGACTTTCTGACCGCCCGTGGAATTACCGTTACTGTTGTAGAGAAGCAGGCCTTACCACCCGTCTCTCCGGTTACGGCCCATGGCTACTGGCTTCACCATCGCCTGAAAAAGGGAGGAGGAGCCTTGATGCTTAATACTTCAGTCGTGAACATTTCCCAAAAAGAAGTGATGATTAAAAATAATGAGGATAAGGAAGAAATTATCATGGCGGCAAGTGTCATTAATGCCCTCGGGGCAATACCTGAAAAAGACCTGGAACCAGTCCTTGAAGAATCGGGAACAAACTTTCAGGTTATTGGAGACGCGAAGGAACCCCGGCGCTTTCTTGAGGCAATTCACGATGGATACCGGGCTGCTTTGAAAATTTAATAATTAAAAAAAAACACTCCCGGGATTCCTGCCCCTGTGGCATAATAGAAACCGGATATAAAAAACAGGAGAGAAACAATGATAGATTTTACACTAAAAGGAAAAACAGCACTGGTAAGCGGCGCAAGCCGGGGCATTGGAGAATCTATTGCCAAAACCCTCGCGGCATACGGAGCCGAGGTAATCCTGGTGAGCAGAAAAATTGAAGGCCTCAAGGTGGTGGAAGACCGAATTAAAACCGATGGCGGGAAGGCGGTCTCGATGCCATGCAATAACGGCGACATGGAACAGATTCGCCTCCTCTTCGAAAATATACATGAAAAGTATGACCATCTCGATATACTGGTCAACAACGCGGCAACCAATCCATATTTTGGTGATGTCCTCAATGCCACTGAGGCCGCCTGGGACAAGACCGTTGATGTAAACATGAAGGGATATTTTTTCATGAGCCAGTACGCGGCCAAAATGATGACCGCAGGCAAGGGAGGATCAATTATCAATGTAGCCTCAATCAACGGCATCCGTCCCGCACCGATGCAGGGAGTCTACTCAATCACAAAAGCAGGGGTTATCGCCATGACCAAGTCCTTTGCCAAAGAGCTCGCCCCCTTCAATGTACGGGTTAACGCCCTGCTGCCGGGATTGACTGAAACAAAATTTGCCGCCGCTATGACAGGAAACGATGAACTGATGGAAAAGGTTATTCTTCCCACCATACCGATGCGCCGTTCAGCCCGCCCTGATGAGATGGCCGGGGCGGTACTCTACCTTGCATCTGATGCCTCAAGCTATACCACTGGTTCGACTATTGTCGTAGACGGAGGTTCACTGGCCTGACAAGAAGAGGGTGTGGCCCCAGCAGAGGGGCACACCCTTTCCTTTCTATGCATTATGTATTACTTTTTTTAACCCTGACCATTGCCAGCAACCCGCCTCCCGCAATAAGAAGCGTTCCGAGCCAGACAAGCCAGATCATCCACTTTTCCGAAACATTAACCAGCATTGTATCAGGAGGCACCGGCGCATCCTTTCCCGGTTCAATGTAGATATCTACTGTTTTATTCCTCACATCGAATCCCTGGAGCTGCACCTTTCGCTTTGTTCCCGGCAGCATTACCACAATGGGAAGCCGGTGTCTTTCATGAAATCGTACACCGGGAGAAACCTTTTTCCCGTTTATCATTACATCAGCGTAAATGGCAGGCTGTTTACTCATCATGTTCGCAGATCGAATACCCGCCAGGGTAACCTTCAGATCACCCATGGTAACTTCCTCTCCCTCTTTAAGCCGTGCCAGGGCCACGTCGGCAATGCCTTCTTTGTATTTTTCCGGAATAATGTAGATGTCTCCGAAAATCCCCATTTTAATATAGGGCTCACGGTAAAGGGTATTATTAGCCCGCTTTGAGATATAATACTCCATGGAAATATTTTTAGCTGCCTCACCAGAGCCAAGTTTAAAAGAGGCCCGTGACTTTGCATCATCACTGATACCGGTAAAGGTAAGGGTCACCGGACCGACCTTTTCTTCCTTTCCCTGAATAATAGTTTTTTGAGTCGTACTGGAATGGTAACCCGATGTCATGATGCCGAGAACCATCACCCCGACACCGATATGGGCAAGCCGGGAAGGAAGTATTGCTTGCGCGTTAAGACGCACAAGATCATAGATATTTACCGCAAGAATAAAAAGTCCCGCAGTGGTAAATATCATCGGCACCAGACAATCAACAATTATAATATTTGAAATGATACCGGCCGCTGCCGCCAGAACTGCAAAAATGATAACAGGAATTTTTTTCAGAGTGCCTCGGCCGGTCAGCATGGTTGCCGTCACCATCAGGGAAATGATAATCAATCCCAGGGGCACTGATATATTATTATAAAAATGCGCCGTTACCGGTACCGGCTGTGCAGTAAAGAAACTCGAAAGTATCGGCATGGACGTTCCGACCAGGATAACCATTCCATAGATAAAAACTGTAATCACACCATAGACTGTTATGCCCTGCCAGGTGAAAACATCCTCCCCAAGCCCCGGGGCCTCAATCTTTTTAAAATTTGCAATAAAGAGAAAGCCGCCGACAATCAGAAAAAAGAGAACAAAAAAGATAATGTACCACCAGGGCCCGCTTCCCCCAAAGGAGTGAACAGAAAAGTTCAACAGCACGCCGCTCCTGGTGAGAAAGGTGCTGAACAGGATCAGGATAAAATAAAAGAGTGACATGAATAGATTGCTTCGCACCAGGGAACCGGTCCGGCGCTGAATCAGCATGCTGTGCATTAAAGCGACGGCAACCAGCCAGGGAATCAATGACGAATTCTCTACAGGATCCCAGCCCCAGTAGCCGCCCCAGCCCAGAACCTTGTAGGCCCAGTAGCCCCCGAGAAATATTCCGATACCGAGAGTAGTCATGCTGAAAAGAAGCCATCGGTAAGAGTTCTTCAGCCAGGATGTATAATCCTTTTTCAGCAGTGCCGCAACGGCATAGCCAAAGGGTATGGTTGCCGATGCATAGCCGAGAAAAAGAACCGGCGGATGGGCCACCATCCAGGGATCAAGAAGCAGGGGATTCATCCCCATTCCATCAAAGCCCGCGGGAATAGCGGCCACCCGGTTAAATGACTCAGGCATCGCATCCCAGAGATAACGAAAAGGCGATTCGGCAGCCAGAAGAAGAAGGAGAAAAATCTGAGTAATGGTTATAACCATCATCAGTATATTCTCATATTCTTCATTGGAGCGAAGAATAACAATACCAAAAATATTCAGCATAAAAATCCAGAGCAGAAAACTTCCCTCTTTGCCTGCCCATACCGCAGCAATTTTATAGATATTTGACATATCCTTTGATGAGTTCTCATACACGTAAAAGAATTGAAACTGATCAAATATAAACGCAGAGAGCAGCAGAATAAGACTGAAGAAGATAAAAATAGAACTCAGGTAGTAGAGCTGCCTGCTGGTTACCAGGCTGAACTGGTTGCCCGAGGCGCTTTTGGTTAAAAAAAACAAAACCAGTACCAGGATAATCAGTACGATATAAAGAAATATTGTTCCCACAGGGATAGTCATCATGTTCGTTTCTCCACTTTCTCATACTTTGAAGGGCACTTTACCAGGACCTTGTCAGCTGCAAAGAGCTCTTTCGATTCTTCGTAACGCCCCAGGATTACGATCTGTTCAGCATGTTCAAAATTCAGGGGTTTGGTCCCGCTATGAAAGACTTTCATGGTTCCCCCCGTATCTTCTTTTAATACAAAGGAATAGCCTTTTTCCTGTTGACCGATCTTTGTTCCCTTATCAAGCTTTCCAATGATCTGCACATATGTGCCTGCCCGTTCCTTTGCCTCTTTCAGTGAAACATAGGGGCTCATCATATCATCACTGAGAAGAAAAATCGATGCGATCAAAATTCCGATACCGGCTATAAAAAGAATAATTTTCTTAGAGTTCATCGAGGTCTTTCTCCACTCTCCGGATTTTTCGATCAAGGCTGAAAAGGTAGGCGGCAATGCCCGCCCAGACGACCATGATCACAAGCATAACCTTGAAAACCGGATCATCGCTGATACCACCGGTGTCCGCGGCAAGAGGAAGTGTTGTCATAACAAAAAGCAGAGCCGCAGCTCCTTTATACCGTAGTGACTGGATCATGAATTGTTCTCCAGGGTTTCATAGTATTCATCAAGTTTATGTTCTGCCATGGTTATTCGGTTGCGAATAGCCAGGATATATACATAAAGCAGGGTAAAGGCAATCGCCGATACCAGAAGGGTTATGCGCATTGTCGGTTCCATCTGCATTTTTCTTTCCGTGTTAATAATTGTCGTGGGATGCAGAGAAAATGTGATTCTCGGAACGACAAAAACAAAAAAAGGAACTATTACCATTGAAATTATAAGGTATACGGAAGAGATAGCCCCTCGGCGGGGATGGTCTTTAAGAACTGCCCAGAGACCGAAAAATGCAATATAAATTAAAAGAAGAAAAACAATAGAACGTTCCCGGGGGTCCCCGTTCCAGTAACTACCCCAGCTCATCTTTGCCCACAGTGAACCGGTTACCGTTGCCACTATAATAAAAACCAGACCGATGGCTGCTGAATTTACCGCCTTCTTATCAAGCTGCATCCACCGGGTGTTTTGATCCTTCAGATAAAGAATAGAATATAGTGCCGAGACACCAAAGGCGAGCACGGCGACCCAGGCAACGGGGACGTGAAAATAAACAATCCGGCTGGTATCCCCGAGAATTGCCGCCGGAGGGGCCCACATCATGGCAAGGTAAATTGCAAGGGGCATCACTATATATACGAGTCTTCCAATAATCATGTATCCTGCCATATAAAATGAAATAATAGAAATGATAAGACCGTCACTCCAGTAGAAAATGCAAGCAAAAAAAGCACGTTAGAAACAGGTCCGGGCCACGGCTTTTCCAGGGCCGAAAGGGTTGTTGTAATAGTAACCAAAAGAATGGGTAAAATAACAGGAAAGGAAATCACGGTAAAGAGTGAGCCCTTCCCCCCCGCCTTTGCCACCATGGCAGCCAAAAGGGTGACAGAACTTGCTATGGCCAGGCCGCCTGTGGCGATAGTCAAGACAAGAAGCGCCAGGTTTGCAACCGGCACCTGTAAAAAAAAGAGATAGAGGGGTGTCACCAGGGCCTCAAGCAACAGAAAAAGCACCACGTTGAAGATGAGCTTTGAAGCAAAGACCGCCTCAGCCCCCGAGTTAAGCATGAGAAAAAGCGCCGTTCCTTCTTCCTCTTCCCGGGTAAAAATATGAAGCAGGCCGTTCATGGCACTGAAAAAAAGAATTATCCAGAGCATGAGGGCATGAACCAGGGGCGACAGGGGAGCCCCGCCGGCCACAAGACTCACTGCCAGGGTTGTAATGCCCGCAAAGGCGAAGGCGACGTTAAAGGAACTCCGGTTTCGAAATTCCACCTGGAGATCCTTTTTTAGATTTCTATACATATCATGTCCCAAGATTCAGAACCTCCCCGCAGAGCGCAATCTCTTCAGGCTCATTGGTGGCAATAATTACCAGGGCTTCTTTTTTCATTGCATCTATTCGGTCATAGAGAAGCTTTTTACCACTCCGGTCGAGATTTGTTCCCGGTTCATCGAGAAAAAGAAAAGGGGGACTTTTCGCCAGGGCACAAATCAGCTTTAAACGCTGCTGCATCCCCGAAGACCAGGTCTTAAGGACCTTCTTCTCATGGCCCATAAGGCCGAAATACTGTAACAGCTCATCAGCCCGTTCCCGGCTGTCAGAAGAGCCGAGGGCGAATTCAATGTTTTCAATGCCCGTACACTCACCGTAGAGATGAATCAAAGGACTGACAAAACCGAGAAGCCGGTGAAACACGGTCAGTTCGAGGGAAAGCTCATTTTCAAGCCGATCAACATTTCCTTTTGTGGGGGCCTGTATCCCCGCCATGATCTGGAGAAGGGTCGACTTCCCCGATCCATTAGGGCCGGTAATTGCAAAGGACGATCCGCCTTTTAGCTCAAAGGATATGTCCCTGAAAAGGGAAAGACGGCGAAATTTCTTTGATACGCCTCTTGTTTCAATACGGTATTCTTTCATAATTATCCGGCACTTACAGCTGTCCCCCGCAGCAGGTTGAAGAGTATTTTAGTATTTTATTAAACTATGAGTACCCTACAAAAACCGGTTTATATGGCAAGTAATTAATTCTCCTTTTTAGCCTGAAGCCCTGTTTCTTCCCTGAGGCCTTTACTTCCTTACCCCCCTGTCTTTGAGGACTTAAAAAAACGAATCATTATGAAACAAGAAGAAGCAAATCAACACCTATCATAGACATAATTTAAAAATCCCCCCACCGGGAGGCAGCAATGAGACACCAGTTCAAAAAAGTAATTTCTTCAACCCCCATTCTGCTCCTACTCATCAGTGTCGCGCTTCTCTTTGAGAGCGAACCGGTAAAG
>CAZPEK010000046.1:11108-13404 GCA_964585555.1 uncultured Leptospirales bacterium
CATCTCAAGGGGAGGCATATTTTGCCGGGGGCTGCTTCTGGTGCGTTGAAGCGGATTTCGAAAAACTTTCCGGGGTCATCAAAGTCGAATCGGGATACACGGGAGGCAGGGGCATCAACCCGACCTACCAGAACTACAGCCGAACGGGGCATATCGAAGCGGTAAAGGTTGTCTATGACCGAAAAAAAATCTCCTACCGAGAGCTTCTTGCCTATTTCATGATGCACATCGATCCCCTTGATCCGGAAGGCCAGTTCTGCGACCGGGGCCTTTCATATTCATCGGCTCTTTTTTATACAAACAATGCTGAGAAAAAACTCGCCCGTGAGGCTGTAGAAAAAACAGCAAAACTTCTCGCTCACCCTGTAGCTACCCGGGTTATCAGGCTCACAACTTTTTATAAGGCTGAGAAATATCATCAAAACTATTACAAGATCAATCCTGTCAGATATAAATATTATCGTCACCGCTGCGGTCGGGATAAAAAAATAAAAGAAGTATGGAAAGGAAGAAAACTTATCCTCCACCCCATGCCCCGGGGGGTTCGTAACTAGTGTCAATACTTCAGGGACAGGGCCTTTTACAAAACCATGATTCACTTGACGCAACCGGCCCTTTACTGTAAACAGAAGAGCAAAAGGAAGTTAACCGATGACACAGAATATCTATACCATAATACTTGCCGGGGGTTCAGGGCAGCGGATGGGGGGAGATGTGCCGAAGCAATTTCTTCCCCTGGGGAAGCGCCCGGTTATCATTGAAACCATCAGCCGTTTTGCTTCCCTTCGGGAAGTAACGGGAATACTGGTGGTGATCCCTGAGCAATACCGGGCCCTGACTGAAAAAATGCTGGTCAGCAACCCTGAACCCAAAATACTCGATCTGGTTACCGGCGGGGCCACACGGCGGGAATCAGCCTGGAATGCCCTGACCGCCCGGGATTTTTCTCCCGATGATATTATTCTGATCCATGATGCTGCACGCCCCTTTGTCACCACCGTGTCGATACGTGCCTGCATTGAAGGAGCTTCATACAGCGGTGCAGCAGGTCTCTATCTTCCCGCCTCAGATACCATTACGGAAATCCATGATGAACAGGTGACTGCCATTCCAGACAGAAGCAGCCTCTTCTATACCCAGACCCCCCAGGCCTTCAGGTATGATATACTTGAAAGGGGCCACCGGGCTGCCCGGGCCCACGCGGAGAAACCGTGGACCGATGATGTCTCACTGGTTCTCGCCCTGGGAGAACCGGTACAGGCGATACCGGGAGATCCTCAAAACATTAAGGTAACCACCCCCTTTGACTATGAACTTGCCCAATGGCTTATAGAGAGAGACCCCCGTGGCTGAGCCGACCTTTCCCCCCAGGGCAAAACTTTTTACGGGAATTCTTTTTCATCATGACCGTGATCTCCAGGCAATCCGGGAAGCATTCACCGAACATTATGGTCCCCCTGATTCTGAAGCGGGGCCCTTCCCTTTTGAAAATACCGTCTACTATAATGAGATCGGCACTGACCTCAAAAAATATTTTTTATCTTTTGATACATTGATAAACCGTGAATCCATTGCAGACATTAAAATTTTTTCCAACCGCCTTGAAAAAAATTTATCAGAAGGAAGTCAGCGCAGAGTAAACATCGACCCCGGGTACCTTACCCTTTCCAATGTCTTTCTCGCATCATGTAAAGATTACTATCACCGCATATATATCGGCCAGGGGGTCTATCTTGAAAATGAATACCGGTACACAGACAAAAGCTACACCTTCTGGCCCTGGACCTACCCTGACTACCAGCAGGAGTCGTACCTGAATTTTTTTCACCAGCTGCGAAGCCTCTACCACCGGCAGCTCAGAGGAAAGAAATAGCAGGAGTATCCATTTCCAAAGATTCCCCCGCACTTACTGAAAAAATTCTACCGTGGCTCAAACAAACACGGTAAGGCATAAAATATCCTGGGATAAAAAAATTGCTTTTTTAAAAAAAATAGTTGCCAGTAACACATATATTAGGTATTTTAGCATTTAATTAAACATTAAAATGCTGCGGTTCAAATCATAACCGATTCAACACCTATTTAAAATTTACAGGACATGGCTTCCGACACAGCAGGGTCCATATCAAAGAGGTATCACAATGGAAAAAAACCAGTTTTCTCCAGTAATATTTTTAGCCTCCCTTGGGGCAGGGGGTATTGCCGTAATGCCCTTCGCATTTCTGCAATACTCCCTTACCGGTATAAAAGGCCTGGTAACCCGCGCCTTTCTCGGACACGGTTCACTTCCCCTTTC
>CAZPEK010000046.1:13414-14017 GCA_964585555.1 uncultured Leptospirales bacterium
ACCATCCACTGTCTGACAGAGCAACAGGGTTCCGGGTCCCGTCCGTCCTTGGTTACGCGCGGATTAACACATCATTTCTTCTTGTTCTTTTCTACGCAACAAGTGTTCAAAAGAAATTTTTTATTATTCTCTCGAAGGAGTCATGGTTCTTTTTACCCTGATTCATCTTGTTTTAACGGTACTTTTTCTCCGCCAGCTGGTTTCATGGCTTCGACAGCCGGCATACAAAGAATTCATAAACAATCCTTTGAAAAATGCGGGAATTTTGACTCCCTTTCTTTCCCTTGCCATGACCATGAATGTTTTTATTGGACCGATCCGCTTCTTCTTCCCTTCTCTTTCATCAAACCTGCAAAGCATGATGCTCCCGGCGCTTATCGGCTGGGCAATAATCTGGTCACTTCTGTTAAGAATGGAAATCAAACTCTTGAAAATTTCTTTTACCAACAGTTTTGATGTCAGCAAAATCAGTTTCGGCTGGCTCCTGCACCCCTTTACCCTCGGAATGGTAACAGTTACCGGTACCGGTATAGCCGCCATGTCCAAAAATCCGACAATTGCTCATACTGCGGCCTTCATGTCTCTTATCTCAGGATCAATGGG
>CAZPEK010000046.1:14044-14273 GCA_964585555.1 uncultured Leptospirales bacterium
ATCATTCCAGTGAGATCCTTTTGGCACAGTAAACCGATGGTCTTCCGGAAAAACAGTTTCTCCCCAGCTTTCTTATTGTTATCCCGAATATTACACTCTATGCTCTTTCTGCTTTTCGTCTTGGCCATTATATGGAACACCAGTTCGGCGCCCCTATGCACACCTTTGAGCAGATAGCTGTTGTGTTCTCCTATGCCTTTGAAATATGGTACCTGGTCTTCGGTATTGC
>CAZPEK010000047.1:0-6301 GCA_964585555.1 uncultured Leptospirales bacterium
CAATTCACGAGACATAACACAGAGAAAGAAGGAAAAAAACTTGACGATGGCCCTTTGATGAAAGTAGACTAACTGACATCATCAATAATCTGGAAAGACGGTAAGGAACTCCAAAAAACAATAATCATGGAAGATTTAGACAACGCCCGCTATTATTTTAAAAAATTAAAACTTGCAGAGGAGCTCTGCAATGGCGATACAGAGACAGCAAAACGGCTGCTTCAGGGTGAATTTCACGATGTCCTGATCATCAAGGGGCGATTCAAAGATTCGGAAAGCACGCGCTATGGATTATTCCTGGTCGTTCTCAGCAAGCTCACTGTATCAATACTTGGCAATTACAGTATTATTTCCGAATATGCTTCAGTGTATCAGACAACACCTCTCGCCCCTTGGCGCACCTTTCTTGATGCTATCCAGAGAGAAAAAGGTGAAATTGAATACGATGAAGAGATGTCTTCACAATTCAATAATGCGTTAAAACGCTTTCTTGAGATTAAAAAAATTGATCAGATAATCAGATGGATTGATGCCAATGCGATCAGAGAGTTGACTGATACATTCACTACTATCTGCAATGACCTCTTCCAGATAGACGATATTGAAGTTGTGATAGATTTCGAACCGGGGACTTCAGTTGATGTATTTGAATCCCTTGGGATCCGCCCCGTCTTCAAATAATTCAGAAAACAGCGTTCAAGGGCACAAAAAAGGGATGTCCGAAGACATCCCTTATCTGCATCCCCAAGGGGATTCGAACCCCTGTTGCCGGGATGAAAACCCGGTGTCCTAGACCCCTAGACGACGGGGACGTACAACTTACAGAATGCAGTCTCTGTAATGTGAGCCGCCTGAGGCTCGAACTCAGGACCCACGGCTTAAAAGGCCGTTGCTCTACCGACTGAGCTAGCGGCTCAAATGTAGAAATACCGATACAATGTTATGTCCTCGAGTGTCAACCAAAAATAGAAAATTTTTATTTTTTTCTGAAGAAAGTTGACTCCCGACCTGGTCCAACTGAAATGCTGGTAATGGGAACCCCAACCTTTTTCTCAAGAAACTCAATGTACGTTCGTGCTGTTACCGGAAGATTCTCGTAGGTATCAATCTTGGAAATATCTTCTTCCCAGCCATCAAGCTCTTCATAGACAGGAGTTACCTCATCAAGACGTGATGAAGGATAATGGTCAACACTTTTTCCATTTAATTCGTAGCCGACTGCAACCTTAATGGTTTTAAATCCGCTGAGAACATCAAGTTTTGTCAGGGCAATATCTGTAAGACCGTTAATACGGGCAGATTCCCTGAGAAGGGACACATCAAACCAGCCGCAGCGTCGGGGCCTGCCTGTTGTAGACCCAAATTCCTTTCCGTTTACCCTGAGTCGGTCTCCAGCGGATTCTACATCTTCAGTAGGGAAGGGACCTTCTCCCACACGGGTAACATATGCCTTGGCAATTCCGATAACTTCCTTTATCGCAAAGGAGTTAAGTCCTGTTCCCAGGAGAGCTCCTCCGATTGTCGGATTCGATGAAGTAACAAAGGGATAGGTTCCATGGTCAATATCAAGGGCATATCCCTGGGCTCCTTCCAGAAGGATCCGCTTGCCGCCATCAAGGGCAGAGTGAAGATAATGCTGTGTATTGATAATCATTTTACCTGCCTTCTCCCTGAATGTGAGAAGGATTTTCATGATATCAGCAACCTTGTAGGTATCCCTGCCATAAATACGCTCAAGCTGCAGATTTTTTATTTGAAGTGCTGTTGATACCCGCTGCTCGAGAATCTCTTCATCAAAGATATCCCCAGCCCGGATTCCGGTACGAAGACATTTATCAGCATAGCAGGGACCGATGCCCCTTTTGGTTGTGCCGATCTTGTCAGTTCTTAATTCTTCCATGGCGCCATCAAGGTCTTTATGATATGGCAGAATCAGGTGAACCGCATCGGAAATAAAAAAACGGTCTCTGACGTGAACGCCTTCCTTTTCAAGATTTTCAATCTCTTCCATTACCTGAATTGGGTCAAGAACCAGACCGTTACCGACAACGCATACTTTATCATCATGAAGAATTCCCGAGGGAACAAGGTGAAATATATGCTTTTTCCCATTCACAACAACGGTGTGTCCCGCGTTTGCGCCACCCTGATAACGGACAACGATATCAGCATCAACCGTCAGGAAGTCGATCATTTTCGCCTTCCCTTCATCTCCCCACTGCGTACCTATTGCTACGATGCAACTCATGTGTACCTCTGTTAATAAAAAATCTGCGAACAGCGAGACATATTCTATTCAATTGCTGAAATAACAAGCCTTTTTCGTAATAAAATTTTTTCTTATCCAGACTAACATGCTTTATTCTTGAAATCAAACAAAAAGCTTACAATTTTATGTATTTATATACTTTTTAAATTTTTATAAGGAAGAGTGCGCGGCCCCCCTCTCTTACGGGGTTCCTGAAGCCTTAAAGGCGGCGATGCTGTTTTCCCTTTTGGGACATCGTCGGCCAATTGACTTACAGGTAAAAAATCCCCTTTCAAGCAATTTTAAGAGAGGGCCTGCCGCAACAGACTCGTTAAAATCCACAATAGGTGCAAAAATTCCAACCTTTACCCCCCCGGTTTATGAAAATGCTAAACTCTAAAGATACCGAAACCGATAAGATGATTAAGGCAAACTATGCCTTGCTATGCTCACGGATGAGCATTGGGGAACATGGTGACAAGAACGGAAGCTTATACATATCTCCTCAGGGGAATTGCTGTCTCTCTCTGCCTCTTCTTCGCACCCCTGGCCGGGGCTGAAGAATACCGGCAATATCCCTCAGACAGTGCCCTTTTTTCAGAAAATAGGACATACACAAGGGGAAGAACCCCAAGGAGACATATTCCCGGGAAAAACAGAAATACTTCTTCACGAAAACAAACATATTCACGAAAAAGGAAGACCACCTCACAGAAACCGGCACAAACCCGGCAGATCAATCCCCGGCGAACTCTCAGGTACCGAATACGCCGTGGAGACACCCTTTACAGTCTTGCCCGGCGGTACAAAACGACAGTGACTCGTATCCGGAAGGCAAATAAGCTGACATCGAGGAGCCGAATCAGGGAAGGGCAGATTCTTAAGATTCCAACCGGCAAAACAGGGGCATCACAAACGAGGGGTGTCGTTCATAGAAATACCCCGGACCGGAGAAAAAAAGCCTCCCCGGCAAACCGTCCCGCTTTCCGATGGCCCCTGGTAAGGGTGACGGGCTACAACCGGGATAATTCCCAGGGGGTTCGTCCCATCGGGCTCCTGATTAAAAGCAGGGCCAATGCCCCGGTGCGTTCATCGGCCCCCGGTACAGTACGCCATATCGGCTACATGCGCGGCTATGGAAATTTCATTGTCATTCAGCACCAGGGACGCTACATGACCGTCTATGCAAACCTTGAGCGCATATCAGTCACCCGGGGAACCCGTATTCGCCGCGGGGAAGCCATTGGACATATCGGCAGGGATCGGACTCTCCACTTTCAAATTGACTACGCCGGCAAACCGACAAATCCCCTGAAGTACCTGCCGCGACAAAGCTGATTTCTGCCTTCAGCAGGTTTTTATCACGAAGGCGAGCCTGGCAAAACTCGTTTTCATGATAAAAAACATGTAACCTGACGCCTGGCATTTAACCAAATGCTAAAATACTTGCAATTATTTCCTCTAAAGCTATAATTGCTCTACAACTCTCTGGAGATCATATCATGAAAAAAGTTCTTCTGCTGATCACCATGCCACTTATATTTCTGGCATTGAATTCATGCTCTGAGCCGGGCCATAAAGAATATCGCACCTACATGGTCCCCGAGGCACTTACAGTTGCACCGGGCACAGAAACCTTCGTCGCCGTGCGCGTTGAGATCCCACAGGATGGCCATATTTACGGCAACCCGAAAGGTCCGGGTACCGGAAAGGCAACAGAAGTTTCTATAAAAAAGACCCCCTTTCTCACTCCCGGAAAGGCCCGTTTTCTGACTCCTGAAAAATACACTGCCCCGGGAGAAGAAAAACATGTCTGGGTCCACAAAAACGAAACAACAGTTTTTCTTCCCCTTACTGTCAGCAGTAAGGCTCCCCCGGGAAAACTAAACCTCCAGATCGATGTGGATATACTTCTCTGTGACGAATCAACCTGCATACCGAAAGCAGAAAGCCTTATACTTCCTCTCGAGATAAAAAAAGGAGCCCCGGGCAATGGTCACAGCACCGCCATGAACCAGCTCTTTAAAAAAGCTGCCAGCGGGGAAGTTACTAAAAAAGAAATAACTTCCCCGCGGAAAAATTTAATCAGCACCGGGATTACTGAAAAGTACAGAGATTCTCAATTCAAGGCCCGCTACCCTGACAGTTCAGGGGTTTCAGGAATACTTCAGGCGATCCTTTTTGGTCTCCTTGCGGGTTTTATCCTGAACTTTATGCCCTGCGTTCTTCCTGTGGTGAGTTTAAAAATTATGAGTTTCATCAATAACGCGGGAGAAAGCCGCCGTGAGGTGGTCAGGCAGGGGCTTCTTTTTTCAGCCGGTATTCTCGTCAGCTTCAGCCTTCTGGCCGTCCTTGCGGCCTACTTCGGTTACAGCTGGGGGGGGCTTTTCCAGCATGAGCTGTTTCTTGTCTTTATGACCGCCCTGGTCTTTGTCCTCGCCCTGTCGCTTTTTCACGTCTTTACGATAAATATGCCGTCCTTTGCGGGAAAGGCTTCAGAATCACAGAGCAACCGGTACAGCGACGCCTTCATGAAGGGACTCCTGGCAACCCTTCTGGCTACCCCCTGCAGCGGTCCCTTTCTCGGCGGAACCCTGGCCTGGGCCCTTACTCAGTCCCCGGTGGTCATTTTTGTCATTTTTATCAGCGTCGGAGTCGGCATGGCCTTCCCCTACCTGGTGCTCTCCTTTTCCCCCGGCCTGATGCGCTTTGTTCCGAAACCGGGCGAATGGATGACCGCCTTTGAAACCGCCATGGGCTTTCTCCTTGTCTTTACGGCCATTTACCTGATGACCATCATGCAGGCTCCCCTGATGCTGCCGATGGTTCTCTTTCTCGCCTTTCTCTCTGTCGGGTTCTGGCAGTTCGGAAAGTACGGCGCCATCTTTCAGCCGAAGAAAAAAAGAATTCTCTCCCTCGCCCTTCTGCTGCTCATCGGTACAGGGGGGTATGGGATATCCTTTCATTATTTTTTTGGGACGGAAGTAAAGGCGGAAATCAGCGCCTCTGATTTTTCAGCCCAACGACTCTACAGCAACCGCGACGCGGGAAGGATCTCCGTGGTGAAGTTCACCGCTGACTGGTGCCCCAACTGCCGGCTGGTGGAGTCCCTTGCCCTTGAAACAGCTGATGTTGCAGCAGCCGTAAAAAAATACAATGCGGATTTTATGACCGCCGATATAACCGTCAAAGATTCTGAAGCGGAAAACCTGATGCATCTTCTCGGGAGCCGCTCCATACCCTTTCTCGCGGTTTTCCCTGCAGGAAGTAACTTCAATCGGCCCTGGTGCCTCAGGGATATTTACAGTGAAGAGGAAGTTCTCTCTGCCCTGGAAAAGGCAGGAAGAGAAACCTCAGAAAAAAGTGAAAAAACAGAATTTAAGTTTCAAATACGCTAAAATTACGGCATCTTTTTTTAATTACAGGCCAGCTGAATAAGTAGACAATAAAAAAAGGGGACGCATTTTCCTGCGTCCCCTTTCAGTATTATTGTATGTTCTGTTATCAGCCTTCGAGTTTCATGGTCTTCTTCAAAACAGTAATCTCCGTGTTCAGATCCAGGACATCATTTTCCATCATGGTGTGGAGTTGTTTTTTATAGGTTTCACCGATAGTTGACAAAATTTCCTCAGCATTGGCCAGGGAGGCTTTCACTTCATCATTTATTTCACGCTTCTGGGATAGCTCGACATACTGGTTGACTATTTTCTCGGTAGCGTCAAGGTAGTAGTTAAGAAACTGCCTGGCACGCCGCAGGTCTTCAGGATGTTTTTTAATATTATCAAAAATATCAACACCAACCCGGCAGATCTCCTGGATCTTTGCGGCAACCTCATTATTTTTTATCATCCGGGTATTGTTGCGGATTTTACGCAGCTTATCCATACCCTCTTTCACTGCCTGTTTTGCCTTTTCATCGGTATTATCCACGAATTCATCTGCCACCCCTGCTGCAGCAATTTTACTTTGAATCCACTTAATAGTTTTTTGAATGGCAATAAGTCCCAAAACAGCAATTACCAGGGGAAAAAATACTTCTCCCACAAGAATCAC
>CAZPEK010000047.1:6311-12799 GCA_964585555.1 uncultured Leptospirales bacterium
AAGAACATAGAGGCCTATGCCTGTTAATAGTGAAAATAATGTTCGTGTTTTCATGATATTTCCCGCGTTTCATGTTTTTGTAAGGGCTCAGAGCCTGCGACTCTTCCCCCCGGGGGAGGTCGATGCAGCAGCAATACCCCGCATTCATTCATCAATATAAAACCGTGAGGCCCTTCTGTCAACCATGTCACCGGTAAAATAAAAACTGCCCGGCAGCTATTCCATGGAACTGACAGCTTCTTCGATCAAAGAGAAACATTCCGGCAGCAGTTCATTGATCTTTTTTTCTTCCTCTCCCAGAAACTTTCCCAGTACATAATCGGCCACTGAAAGTTCAGGATTTTCAGGACGGCCGACACCGAAACGGAGGCGATAAAAATCCGGTGACCCGACATGCTGAATGATGGAACGAATGCCGTTGTGCCCCCGGTGTCCTCCACCAAATTTCATCTCAACGCGGCCGAAGGCGTATTCAATTTCATCATGGCAGGCAATAATATGGCTTGCTTCTGTTTTATAGTAACTGCAGGCCCCGAGGAGCGATTCACCGCTGTTATTCATATAGGTCTGGGGAAAGAGAAACAAAACTTCCTTTCCCCTGATTTTGCCTTTGCCTGTTAATGCTTTGAACTGTTTCTGTTTCGGGACAATCCCTTTTTCTGATGCCAGGTGTTCCCCAAGAATAAACCCGATATTATGTCTGGTCCTGGCATATTTTCTGCCGGGATTTCCCAGAAAAGCTAAAATTATCATGTGCTTGATTCCTATAAGTCAGTATTGCGAATGTATTGCAGGGCCTCTTCGAGAGAAGAACTCATATGTACCCGTTTTGAAAGGCCGGTTATGGAGAACATTTCCCTGATGTCCCTGTTGACATTCAGCAGTACCAGGTGGCATTTCTGAGCCAGAAGTTTAGTAAAAACAACAATAATTACACCAAGACTTGAACTATCGATAAAAACAAGCTTCGACAGATCCAAAAAAAGGTGTTTTTTAGCATTGATGGTCTTATTAAGTTCTCCCTCAAACCGGTTAAGGTTTTCAACAGAAAGGGATCCCTCAACACTTAAATGAATGTAATTTTCTTCTTCTTTTTTAAATACTTTCATCAAGAATCTCTTTTATTTATCATAAACATTCTTTCATATAAATAGCTTTTGTCAAGAAAGAATAGTTTTCTGCCATCTTTCAGGATAAAAACTTTCTAGAGACTATGAATACACTGAGAAGTCTCGATATACTATTAAATACCCCCAGGCATTAAAAATATGGATAAAGAATTAACTATGATTATAATTATTAAAACTGTTGACAAAAACAGTCATGGTACAATTGTTGATTAATCAATCATAGACTTAAAAGGTCATTTGCCATGCCACGAGCAAAATTCTGGGGCTTTCTCGCCATAACACTTTCCCTGCTGACAACAGGGTGTTTTGTGTACTTTGGATTCATCTCTGAAAACACCCATGCATATATGTCCCTGTCGAAAGCCTCCTTTGTTGCCATTGCTGTTCCAATTTCCCTGGTGGCATATGCTGTACTGATAACCGGTTTCTGGATAGGTTATACAATTCTCACAATAAAGGTGGTGCCTCCCATGCCTGAAATAGTTGAAAAAAGAGATTATTCCAAAATACAGGCATTTTTTCTCTGCCTGGTTACCCTCACCCTTATGGGTCTCCTCGGCTACGGCATTTACATCCAGAGCTTCTGGGCCCTGGCCGTTCCGGCTGCTGTTATCTCCCTGGTTATACTGGGAGCTATTCTCTGGGTTGGTGTTGCAATACTGACGACCCGTACAACACTGCCCGAGGAAAAGTAACACCCTGGAAACATGAAAGCGCTCTTTCTACTCTACCGGGGCAATCCTTTCTGCGGGGGACAGGGGATATACCTTTACAACCTGACACGCGAACTCTCCCGCCTCGGGGTTGAAATAGACGTTATTGTCGGCCCTCCCTATCCCGATCCGATGGAAGAGTGGGCAAACATCTACAGGATAGAGAACCTTCACCTCTGGATGGTTAAAACTTCCAGTCTGCCATATGAAAGACTTAAAAGACTCCTGATACCCTGGAATTTTATCGATTACCTTTTGACAAGGTTTCATGTTTTCCCGGAAATGCAGACCTTCAGCATACGGATACTTCCCATGGTTAGAAAGCTGGTAAAAGAAAACAACTATGATATCATCCATGACATTCAGACCCTTGGCTGGGGAACTATTCCGATGAAAGGTTTTAATGTACCGATAGTCACAACAGTT
This sequence comes from uncultured Leptospirales bacterium, assembly GCA_964585555.1. Lineage (GTDB taxonomy): Bacteria > Spirochaetota > UBA4802 > UBA4802 > UBA5550 > CAZHNW01. Next base: position 8,581 of record CAZPEK010000047.1, read on the forward strand.
CATCATCCCCTGACCCGAGACCGCGATGCCGACCTGATGAGAGAAAGCAACTTCTGGGGGAAAATGACTACTATTCTTTTTTATCCGATACGGATGCAGCGGACAGTCATAAACAGTATCGATGGTGTGATAACTTCCTTTAAAAAAGGAGTAGACGAGCTGGCCAGTGCTTTTAAGATGAAGAAAGAAAAAATAAGTGTTGTATACAACGGCATGGACGTTGATCTTTTTAAATATACCGGTGAAGAAAAAAAAGAAAAAGAACTTCTCTTTGTCGGCAACACGGAAGATTACAAAAAAGGCATCCAGTTTCTCCTTGAAGCAATGACCCTCCTGCCTGAAGATGTGTCTCTTACCATCGTGGATGAAGGGCCGCCTCAAAAAACCAATGCAATTAAATTCGTAAATAAATATAACCTCGGTAACCGGGTCACCTTCACCGGGAAAGTCGACTATGACCGACTGGTAAGTCTCTATTCCACCAGCACCATTCTTGTGATGTCGTCTCTCTATGAAGGATTCGGGCTTCCCGCAGCTGAAGCAATGGCCTGTGAAACTCCTGTCGTTGCCACTGCCGTTGGAGCCCTGAAGGAAATTGTTCCCCCGGAATGTGGAATACTTGTTCCTCCTGAAGATCCCCCGGCACTTGCTGAAGGTATTACACGCCTTCTCAATGACAGGGAACTCCGCATGAAGATGGGAAAAAAGGGCCGCACATGGACCGTAAAAAATTATGCCTGGCCCGTTGCTGCACGAAACACCCTTCAGGTCTACCATGATGTTATCGGGCGTTACTGGAGAAAAAAATGAAAATATGTCTGCTGAGCTACAGGGGAAACCCATACTGTGGAGGACAGGGTATTTATATCATGTACCTTGCCCGCGAACTGGTCAAGATGGGACACGAGGTCCATGTACTGGTTGGCCCTCCCTATATCCAGGAAATGGACGGCGTTAAGATTCACTATGTAACCAATCATAATTATTTTAATAAAAAAAATGATTTCATAAAGCCCCACAAACCCTTTGCAACCCTTCGGCCCCTGAACATGTATGAGTTTGTGGCCTCCAAGCTTGGAAAATTTCCCGAGATAGAAGCCTTCTCCCTGAGAGCCTTTCCCAAGCTTAAAGAACTTCATGCAAAATACAATTTTGACATTATCCATGACAATCAATGCCTCGGCCTCGGCTTTCTTCTTATTAAATCCCTTGGTATTCCCTTTATATCAACGATTCATCATCCCTTAACCATTGACCGATCGACATGGTTTGAGTATCCTTCGGATTTCGGGATTAAAATGAAACGGGTTCTTTATTATCCCCTGGTAATGCAGAAATTTGTATCAAATCGGATGGATAAAATTATCACCGTATCCCATGATTCAGCCATTGAAATAAACCGGGCTTTTAAAGTTCCCCTGGATAAAATCCGTGTTGTCTACAACGGTATGGACTCAAGTATTTTTTATCCCATCCCCAGCGCGAAAAAGAAAAAAAACAGTGTCATTTTTGTCGGAAATGTTGAAGACAGAAAAAAAGGAATCACCTATCTTCTCAAGGCTATCAGCATGACAAAAAACAGGGTAAACCTCACCATTGTTGACGGCGGTGCCCCGAACCGAAATCATGTTCCCCACTGGATTACTAAATTCGGCATAAACGACCAGGTCTCTTTTACCGGCAAAATTCCCATTGAGCGTCTTATAGAACTTTACTCTGAAACAGAAATAGCTGTTGCACCATCACTCTATGAGGGCTTTGGATTTCCCGCTGCTGAGGCAATGGCCTGTGAGCTTCCCGTCATTTCAAGTACCGGTGGAGCCCTTCCCGAGGTTGTAGGCGACCACCTTAAAACAGGTTACCTGGTAGCCCCCCGGGACTCTGCAGCACTGGCTAAAGGAATCGATTACCTGATAGAAAACCCGGAAGCACGAACCCGCATCGGCAAGGCCGCAAGAAAAAGGGTTCTCGGCATGTTTACCTGGGAGACCGCTGCTGCGCAGATGGTCGATGAATACGAGGAGGCAATAAATGCTTACCGTCGATTTTGACCGTCTTGCCGTTAAAGAGGGGAATATTGTCCTCGACGCGGGCTGCGGCTTCGGCCGCCACAGTGTAGAATTTATTTCACGGGGAGCCCGGGTAGTCAGCATGGATCTCGACATGGAAAGCCTCAGACAGACCCGGTTCGCTATTGAAGAGATGAAAAAGGTAAATAAAAAAGCTTCCTCATCGGGTTACATGGCCCATGTGGGCGACGCGCTCAATCTTCCTTTCAAAGACAATACTTTTGACCGTATCATCTGTTCTGAAGTAATGGAACATGTGGACAATGACTTCAAAGCATGCGGAGAACTTGCCCGTGTTCTGAAGAAAAATGGAATGATTGCCATTACCGTGCCGACATTTTTCAGTGAACAGATATATGATGTTCTCACCCATGAATATTACACCTCTCCCGGCGGACATGTACGACGGTATATGCCGAAACAGCTGGCAGCTATCATGCGGGACAACGGCCTTGAAGTCTATGGTATCGGATTTAAGCACAGCTACCACACCATCTGGTGGATGATACGCTCCGTTGTAGGGCTTCATAACGCCGGTCATCCTCTCACAAAGGCATACCATAAATTTCTTCATTTGGGGCTCTACAGCAAAACCATGCGCCGTATAGAGGGTTTCTTGAATAACTTTTTCCCCAAGAGTGTGGTTATTTACGCCTGGAAAAAATAAAGATTCTGATTGCCGGTCTGCTTTATCCTTCTTTTTTCCCTACCCGGAATATGCATCTACTTCTGGACAGGGGATAAAAGCCAAATAATTAAATTTGACAAAACACCCCTGCTGTGTAAAACTCCTACTATACAGAATCCTGAAGATGAGAGTGGCTATTATGCTGAAAAAAACTGTTATCTGTCTTTTTGCAGTCCTGATTGGAGGATGCAGTACATCGAAAGTACCTGTCGGGCAATATGTTATGGAACACGACTTTTCAGATGGACATATTGAATACTGGGGGCAAAAATATGAAATAACACCCTCTGCGGTTATCGCAATCAGGGCTCATGGATCAAAAACATCATTCAGCTACAAAGTAAAGGGCACATTCATCCATCTCAAGCCTGAAAAACCTCACAATGAATCAATAGTACTCGAAATTATTAATAAAAACACCCTGATAGAACGTATTAATTTTGGAAAAGATACAAGCAGTGACAATATTTACATTCGTTATAAAAAGGTAGAAACAGTTGAATTGAGCGAAGAAAAGGAAAAAAATTACAATCTATGATTTTTAATAACTAAAGACACGGTGGCAGGGTTTCTCACACCGTATGAAAGGAATAATGCTCTGGATGTTTTCCTGTTAAAAAACTATTGCATCTATTGAATCTTTATATATACTTTATAGTACAGCTTATGAAAAAATTAAAACAACATAAATCCAGAATGCTTCCCTGCAGCTTTGTCTGTCTTCTTGTCATTATCCTGGCACTCCCCGGAGCTGCGGCTCCTTCATACTGGGACCTTATGAAAACACCGGTCCGTTCAGGCAAACAGATAGACTTGACTATTACAATTGAACCATGTTTACCCTTTGGACCGCCCCCCGATACGGGAGAAGACTCCCCTGAATTTCCAGTTTACGGCGGCGGCCTCACCTTCGGTCTTCAGTGGCACCTGGGGCAGTGGATTCTTGGTGCTGAAATCGGGGTATGGAGCATCATGGAAAACTACTATCACGACTATAAGTTCAAGGGAAAACCTGCCCCCATAATAATGATGCCTGTCTACGGCATATTCGGATACCAGTTTGATCCCACATCATGGCTCAGTATCACTCCTGCACTCGGGCTGGGTATTAGCTCAGATGTTATCAAGTATGATTATGATGATATGGCCCCCCTGGGAGCAGACGACCGGGACTGGTATGCAAGCCAGATGTTTCGTTTCATGACAAAGTTTACCTTTCACTTTACCGATTTCTTTGCCATGCACCTCGGCATCACCATAAACCTGAGTATCAAATACCCTGAAGTAAAGATGGGCCCCTTCTCAACGCTTCAACTGGGAACAACTTTCAAATCCCTTCGTCGAGCTGAAACGCCCATTCAAGCCGTTTTTGTGCAGGCAAACGCAGGGGCTCCAGCTATTTTGAGAGCCTGATGCAGATAAACAGAGCTTTTAAAAAGAAAAAAATGACGCCCGTCCGCAT
>CAZPEK010000047.1:12809-14207 GCA_964585555.1 uncultured Leptospirales bacterium
TGTCTGCCCGCTGCGACTTAAAAATCACTTGCATTACTCTTATGGCCCGATAGTATGTCAGGATTTATTTTTTCGATATAAACTCAAAAAGGGAGGCAGGGAATGAAGGGGAAGTTTATTCTTTTCACCCTCACCGGTATTTTATTATTGCCGGCAGCATCAGAGGCGTCAGCCTATAGCGGCAGGGGGCTCTACCTCTTTGGCGACTCAGCAGTATCAATGGGCCGGGGTGGAACGGGAGTTTCCTCTCCCGGGACAGAGTTTCAGTACCTGAACCCCGCATCTCTTGGAGCGGCTGAACGGTTCAGCTTTTCGGCTAACTACGGCACCCTCGCGGGAAGTATCTATAACCCTGATATCACTCTCGCCTTTCCTACACCCTGGGGAACCTTCGGGGGAAGTTTCCGCATGCATTATTTCGACACACCGTCAGACATTAAAAGCGCCTACGATCTTTCTCTCTCCGTCGGCAAAGACCTGACTCCGAAGGTATTGATCGGATTCGGCCTTAAATTGGTCTACGGCACCTCGGCAGATTCAAGCAGTCTCTACTACGCCGGGGCATCCCTGGGATTTATTTATCGCTTTGAAGGAATGAATAAAACAACCGGCTTCGGATTCTTTGAGCCCCGTTTAGGATTCGCACTGATGGGTGGAGTCCCCCTGGGAGACAAAAATAGACAGGTTGACTTTAACACCATCAGCCTCGGCTACAGCTTTATCTTCTTCCGGCAGAAAAATTTTGACCTGGCATGGTACAATGACTTTACCCTGATCAATTACTACCGCGACTACCCGGTAAGACTGGGCCTTGAATCAACCATCTACGACATGATATCCCTGCGCCTCGGTACAGTGATATTGAACAATTCATACCGCTACGGCACCCTGACCGCTGGAGCCGGCTACATGTTCACCCGTCCCACCTTCCAGGGATCATTAAACTACGCCCTCTCTTATCATAAGAAGTCTGGGGTCATTCATTATCTCGGTCTCACCTTTGAATATGGGCAGCTCGACCGGGAGGCCCCGAAGACAACAGTAAAACCTGACCAGCAATACCTTTCGCCGAACCATGACGGTATCCAGGATTATGTCATGTTCAATCTCAAAGTAGAGGACCGAAGCAGAATAAAGGGCTGGAAGCTTCAGGTGGTCAATCCTGATAAAAAAGTAGTCCGTGAATACCGGGTTTCTGATCGAGATATTATCCACGGCCTCACGGCCCGGGGTTTCTTCAAACGCCTCTTTTCCCGCAAGACTTCCATGGATGTACCGGAAACAATTATGTGGGACGGGACTGACAACAGCGGCACTGTTGTTCCTGACGCCACCTACCGTTATACTTTTACCGCCTGGGACGAACGTGACAATATTGCCATTGAAAAAACCGGCACC